>CAZVVS010000020.1:0-25188 GCA_964630585.1 uncultured Gordonia sp. | reverse complement strand
CACGGCGACACCCAATTCGCGCGGTGCACCGTTGTTGGCCTCGGTCACTGCGTTACCTCCAGACTCAGCAGGTCGGCGACGGTCTCCCGGCGCAGGATCTCACGCGACTGTCCGTCGCGCACGGCGACGACGGCCGGCCGCATCACCATGTTGTACCGCGACGACATCGAATAGCAGTAGGCACCGGTCGCCCCGACGATCAGCAGATCACCGGTCTGCAGGTCACCGGGCAGCCAGCAGTCCCGGATGACGATATCGCCCGTCTCGCAGTGCTTGCCCACGACGCGGCTGAGGACACCGTCGACCGTCGAGACGCGAGAGGCCAGCCGCACGTCGTACTCCGCGTCGTACAGCGCGCCGCGGATGTTATCGCTCATCCCGCCGTCGACCGACACGTAGCGCCGGACCCCGCCACCGTCGAGCTCGACGTCCTTGATGGTGCCGACACGGTAGAGGGTGACACCGGGCGGCCCGGCGATGGCCCGCCCCGGCTCGACGGCCAGCGTAGGCACCGGCAGTCCGAGCGCCGCCGACTCGCGCGCCACGATGTCGGCCAGCGCATCGGCCAGCGCCGACACCGGAAGGGGGTCGTCGCCGGGGACGTAGGAGATGCCCAGTCCGCCGCCGAGGTCGATGATCGACAACTGTTCGGCGCGGCGACCGAACTCCGAGACCACGTCGCCGAGCAGCCCGATGACCCGATGCGCGGCGATCTCGAAGCCGTCGAGGTCGAAGATCTGGGACCCGATGTGGCTGTGCAGTCCGACCAGGCGCAGGTGCTGCGTCGCGAAGACCGCGCGCACCGCCTCGATAGCCTTCCCACCGCTGATCGAGAACCCGAATTTCTGGTCCTCGTGCGCGGTGGAGATGAACTCGTGGGTGTGCGCGTTCACCCCCGGGGTGACACGGACCAACACGTCGACGACCCGGCCGTGCTGCTCCGCGATGGCATTGAGGCGCTCGATCTCCACCAGCGAGTCCAGCACGACGTGTCCGACGCCGGCGGTGACTGCCGCGGTCAACTCGTCGGCGCTCTTGTTGTTGCCGTGCATCGCGATGCGCTCCGGTGGGAATCCGGCGTGCAGCGCGACGGCCAGCTCGCCACCGGTGCAGACGTCGAGGCTCAGCCCCTCCTGCTCCACCCAGCGGGCGACCTCGACGGATAGGAACGCCTTCGACGCGTAATGGACCTTGCCGTAGCGTCCGAACGCCTGCGCCATCGCCGTGCACCGCGTCCGGAAGTCGTCCTCGTCGTACACGAACAGCGGGGTGCCGTGACGCTGCGCCAATTCGTCGACGCCCACGCCCCCGATCGTGACGACGCCCTCGGCGGTGCGGGAGGTGGTGCCGGGGTACACGTTGGAAGGGATCACGGCGAGATCCTCGGCACTTCCGGTTGTGGCGGTCATGGTCACATCCGCTCCGGTGCCGAAACGCCGACCATCGCCAGGCCGTTGGCCAGCACTTGGCGAGCCGCCGCGCACAGCGCCAACCGGGCGCGGTTCACGTCGTTGGGCTCTTCGTCGCCGAGGGGAAGCACACGGCACTGCGTGTAGAAGCGGTGGTACGCACCGGCCAGGGTCTCCAGGTACCGGCAGATCCGGTGCGGTTCGCGCAGGTCGGCGGCCGTCGCGACGACGGCCGGGAAATCGCCGAGGGTCCGGATCAGATCTCCCTCGGTGGGCTCGATCAACAGTGCGATCACCGACGGGTCCGCCTCCAGGCCCAAGTCGGCGGCGTTGCGTGCCAGCGCCGCGAGACGCGCGTGGGCGTACTGCACGTAATACACCGGGTTCTCGTTGGACTGCTTGCGCAGCAGGTCCAGGTCGATGTCGATGTTGACGTCCACCGACGAGCGGATAAGCGAGTAGCGGGCGGCGTCGACGCCCACCAGCTCGACCAAGTCGTCGAGGGTGACCACCGTTCCGGCGCGCTTGCTCATCCGCACCGGCTGACCGTCCTGAACCAGGTTGACCATCTGCCCTATCAGCACCTCGACCGAGGCCGGGTCGTGGCCGAGCGCGGCGGCGGCCGCCTTCAATCGCACGACATAGCCGTGGTGGTCGGCACCGAGCATGTAGATGAGGTGGTTGAACCCGCGGTCGAACTTGTCTTTGAGATAAGCGATGTCGCCGGCGATGTAGGCCGCCGCACCGTCACTCTTGAGGACGACGCGGTCCTTGTCGTCGCCGTAATCGGTGGAGCGCAGCCACCACGCGCCGTCGGCCTCGTACACGGTGCCGTTGGCCTTGAGCTCGGTAATGCAGACCTCCACCAGCCCACGTTCAAACATGGAGTTCTCGTGGGTGTAGACGTCGAAATCCGTGCCGAACTCGTGCAGCGTCGACTTGATGTGGTCGAACATGATCGCCACACCGCGCGCCCGGAACGCCTCGACGCGCTCGTCGTCGGGGAGGTCGGCGATCCTCGGTACGTCCGCGACGACCGTCGCGGCGATCTCGTCGATGTAGCTGCCGGCGTAGCCGTCCTCGGGGGTGGGCTTGCCCTGCGCGGCCGCGTCGAGGGACTGGGCGTACCGGTCGATCTGCCCGCCGTGGTCGTTGAAGTAGTACTCGCGGGTGACGGCTGCGCCGCGTGCCGCCAACACCCGGCCCAGCGCGTCACCGACTGCGGCCCAGCGCGTACCACCGAGGTGGATCGGTCCGGTCGGGTTGGCCGAGACGAACTCGAGGTTGACCACCGCGTCGCCGAGTTCATCACCGGTGCCGTACCGCCCACCCGCGTCCAGGATCGTCGCGACGACGCTGTTCTGCGCGGAAGCCGCCAGGCGCAGGTTGACGAAGCCGGGGCCCGCGATGTCGGCGGACTCGACGCCATCGTGGGCGGCAAACGCCTCGGCGAGCCATTGGGCCAGGTCACGGGGTGCTACACCGGCGCGCTTGCCGATCTGCAAGGCGATGTTCGTGGCGTAGTCACCGTGCTCGGGGTTGCGCGGGCGCTCGACCGTCACCGTCTCGGGCAGCACGGCGACGTCCAGACCGCGCTCGGTCAGGACGGTCTGGGTCAGCGCGCGCAGCAGCGCGGCGAGGTCGGCGGGAGTCACGGGAGACCATTCTATGGAACCGCCCCGGTCCAGGGGTATCGGGTATCGGCGCCAGGCGGGTGGCCAACCGGCTCATCCTCGCCGCGAGGGCCGTCGAGTTCGCTAGCGTGGTGATCATGTCCGAAGATGACACCGCTCCCGCCCCCACCGCAGTCGACGACCACGGCGGTCGGCCGCCCTGGCTGGGCCCCGCACTCATAGCGATCGCTGCACTGCTCATCGGCCTCGGCGGCGGGCTGGCGATCGGGTCGGCGAAGTCGGGCTCCGACGGGGACCATCCACATGGCAATGCGACAGCGATCGGCTTCTCGCAGGACATGATCGTCCACCACGGCCAAGCCGTGGAGATGACGCAGATCGTGATCAAACGCGGCAGCGATCCCGCGGTGCGCGACCTGGCGGTGACGATGCTGACCGACCAGAACCGGGAGATCGGGCAGATGACCGGCTGGCTGCAGGCGTGGGGCGCGCCGCTGACCAATCCGGCTGCGCCGATGTCGTGGATGGGCCACGGCAGCGACCACTGCGCCGACGGCCACGTCGACGAGCACTGCCCCGCGGCCAAGGCGGACGGCCATGGCGGACACGACGGGAGCACCGGCGGGCACGCCGGCCACGGCGCCCCGACCGCGGCCTCCCCCGCCGCCGGTGACGAGCCGGCGATGGAGGGCATGGCGACCAAGGCCGAGATGGCGCGGCTCTCGTCGCTGAACGGTCCCGACGCCGACACCTACTTCCTGCAGCTGATGCTGCGCCACCACCAGGGCGGGCATCACATGATGTCGATGGTGATCGATCCGGCCAACGGCGCGCCGGAATACGTCCGGGCACTCGCCGAGCAGATGGACATGGCGCAAACCGCCGAAGAGTCGACGATGAAGCAGATGCTTGCGCAGCGCCACGCCCAGCCGCTGGGCTGACCGCGCACCTGCGGCGGAGAATCTGCCCTTCGGCAACCCTGCGCCGTTTCGGCAACCCCACAACGATCGACGCGGGATTGACGAAACCGTGCTGGGCTGAGGGGCCTAGACGTCGGATTGCGCAGGTGCGGTGGGCAAAGGCGTGCGCCCCCGCGTCTCGCGGGTGACCACCCAGATGAGTGCGACGACGGCCGACAGCGCCGCGGTCAACCAGAACGCGGGGCCGAAGCCGAACCGGTCGGCGATGACGCCGGCGATAACCGGACCGGCGATCGTGCCGCTGTCCTGCGCCATCTGATAGGTCGACAACGCTGTTCCCCCGCGACCGCCGTAGAGCACATCGGCGACGGTCGCCTGGATGACCGGCGCCACCAGACCGGTACCCGCGCCGGCGATCGCCGTCGCGATGAATGCGACCACCACCGAGTCACTCATGCCCAGCACCGCGGTGGAGGCCGCCAGTACCACCATTCCGGAGATCAGGAACGGCCGCCGTCCCAATCGGTCGGATGCGCGGCCGGCCGGAATCATGACCGCGACGTCACCGGCTGCGTAGGCGGCCAAGGCGAATCCCGCCATCGACACGGACTGGTCGAGCACATCGGTGAAGAACAGCGGAACCAGGGTGACCCGCATCGCGAACATCCACCCGTAGACGACCGAGGTGACCAGGATCGCCCGGTACTCCCCGTCGGTCAACGCCTCGCGCACCCCTGGCCCGGAACGCTCATCGGTCGCGTCACCGACTGCCTCGGCGTGGCGAAGGGCAACGGCCACAACGATTGTCGCGACGACGAGGGCGGCCGCATAGACGACGAAGGGCGCCCGGTATCCGAGCCCGGCCAATGCGCCGCCGATGAGCGGCCCGACGATGCTGCCCAACACGAAGCTCGACGAGTAGACCCCCGACACCCGGCCGCGGATCGCCGGTGGGCTGATCCGGATGACGAGGCTCATCGCCGAAACGGTGAACATCACCGACCCGACCCCGCCCAGCGCGCGCAGCACCAGCAGCTGCCAATAGCTCTGGGCGAATGCACACGCCAGCATCGACGCCGCGACGATCAGCAGTCCGGCGAGATAGACGGGCCTCTCCCCCAGCCGGCGCAGCAGCGGCGCCGTCGCCGGGGCAAAGGCCAGGCGCATGACTGCAAACGCGCTGACGACCATCGTCGCCGCCGCGATCGACACGTCGAAGCTGCGGGCGAAGGCCGGCAGGACCGGTGCCACCAATCCGTACCCGACCGCGATGACGAAAGCGGCGCAGACCAAGACCCAGATGGTCGGGGGAATACGACCGGGCGCCCCCTGCCCGGGTGATGCGTCCACCGATCGCCTCCTACACTGCCCGTTCGGCGGAACCAGCCGACCGGTGTTCGAGGTCGGTACTCGCAGTACGGGTACGGCGGTCGAAGGTCCACCCGCTATCGGGTACTTCAAGCCCGTCGATGCTGACCCCGGTGGGTGCCGCATCGATCCCGACGAGCTCGATCCGCTCGATCGGCGGCCGCCCGTATCCGGTCGTCGACTCGGTCGTCGTCGTCAAGGACATCTCGGCGTCGTTCCAGGTCATCGTCGTCCACGAGTAGGCGCCGACGCGGTGGTCGTGCGAATGGCCGTCGTCGTGGTAGAGCCGGGACGCACCGTCGGCACCGACGTGGACGCGCAGCGCGATCGGTGCCACCGCGACCGCGGCGGGCGCGACGGTGGCCAGCACCGGAACCGTGGAGCCGGCCCGTGCGTACACCGGGACGTCGCGCAGGCGCACGCGCAACGTCTGCACCGTCGGGCCGACGATGGTCGTGCCGTCGAACAACCCGACCCACCGCCCCGCCGGGAACCAGATCCGAACGGTCCCACCTCTGGTCACGACGGGGGCAACAAGCAGGTCGTCGCCGAGCAGGTACTGGTGTTTGAACCCGTACGCCTCCGACTCGTGCGGCCAGTGGAGGTACATCCCCCGCGCCATGGGCAGACCGGTCTCGTGCGAGACGCGTGCCGCGGAGTAGAGGTATGGGACCAGCCGCGACCGGACGCGCAGCATCGCCGCGGCTGCCTCGCGGTAGGGCGAGCTGAACTCCCACGGCAGCCGCCTGGTCTGCAGGTTCTGCGAGTGGATCCGCATAATCGGCGAGAAGGCTCCGAACTGCATCCACCGCACGTAGCGCTCGGGGTCGGTCTCCCCCTTGAAGGCGCCGATGTCGTGCGAGACATAGGGCTGGCCGATACTGCCCTCGGCGTGGGTGAACTCCACTTCCATGGCCAGTGTCTCCCAGGTCGCATAGGTGTCACCGGTGAAGTGGATGGTGTACCGGTGTCCGCCCCACGGGCCCGGCCGGGTGCCAACCATGTCCCAGTACGACGCCCCGTTGCGCGCCAGCAGCGGCCAGCGGGTCTGGCACATGCGCGGGCGTCGGGTGTAAGCGCGGGCGACCCACACGTCGGCGGCGAGCTCGTTGAGGGGCACCCCGGCGTAGGACTCGTCGATGATCCAGTCCAACCACCACAGGTCCACGCCCGCGGCCTCGAGTCCGTCGTGCGCTGCCATGAAGGATTGAAGGTGTGCAGGGTTGGTGAAATCCCAGACGAAGGCCGGTCCGATCGCACCCTGCACGTGTCTGCCCAAGGCTGAGAAGAAGCGGGCCGCGGGGGTGAGCGCCGGTTGCATCGTGCCGCCGGCCAAGCGCTGCACGCGCGGGAACTGAGCGTCGTCACCGGAGATGCTCGGGTGGATGTTCAGTGCGACCGCCATGTTCTCGCGGTGCGCCCAGTCGACGAATCCGGCCGGATCTCCGAAGAGCTGCCGATTCCAATTCCACCCGTTCCACGAGTTGGGCGATTTGAAATCGGTATCGACGACGAGGACGTCCAACGACGCGCCGGCCGCCCGATAGTGCGGCAGGAGGGTCGTGGAGTAGTACGAGTCCGGGTAGGGGGCATAACGGGAGAACCAATTCCCGAAAGCCTGTCGCGGCAGCATCGGTGCCGCGCCCGACAGTGCCCGGAAATCTGCCAGTGCCTGCTTGTAATCGCGGCCGTAGGCGAAGACGTAGCCGTCCCGGTATTGCAGGTCTAGGCCACGTCGGGTCACCGCGTCATCGCCGACGAGGGCCGCCTGCGAATCGTCGATGAAGAACCACCCCTGCTTGGAGAGCAGGCCGGGCTGCAGGTTCACCTGGCCGCGCACCGAGTCGAGGGCGCGCAGCCAGCCGCCGAGGTTGCCGGCCGGCAACGGTGGAATCTGCGACGGCCAGATCTCGGCATTGGTCAGGAAGGCGATGCCAGTCACCGCGGGGACGTACTCACGCGGCTGCCAGGTCGGATTCACCCTGGCTCCGGAGTGCTTGAGGGTGACACTCGGCGCCACCGGGTCGAAGCGGTCGACCGGGCAGGTCAGTGTGAGTGCGTCTGTCTCCAGGTGCAGGGTGTCGCCGAATCGCGCCACCCGATATGACCCCGACCGCGCCCGGCGGTCATGCCCGAGCATCGTCGGGCGGTTCTCGAACCGGCGGCGCCCGGAGTACTCATAGCGCACCAGGCGCGGTGTGACGACGGTCAGCCGCACGTTCCCGACGACGATGAGCCCATTGCCGTCGTCGTCGATGCCCGGTCGGGCCGCGGCGTCGGCGGAGCCCAACGCGGTGAGGCCGACGGCCGCCACGCCCATCGAGGTGATGGCTTGCCGACGCGTGAAGCCTATCGGGCGCGAATCGCTCACGTGCTCGACCATAGCGGCCCCGCCCGATCTGCTCGGAGGCATGTGCTCTGCGGGAATCAGTATCGGCAGTGCGTTCAAATCCGCATCTCCCGTGGCATGCTGTCGCAAATGGAGAACCACACCGGTGACCCCGTCGAAACGACTCCCGTCCTCGATCGCTCGCCGACGACAATGGCGGGCCTGCGCGATGCACTTGTAGGCGGGGTCATCGGTGGAATCCTGGCCACGGTATTCGTCGTCGCGGTGACGTCGCTGATCAAGGAGGTCCTCGACTGGGTCACGGGCGCCGACCGCTGGGTGATGTTCCCCGCGCCGTTCGTCGGCATCGTCGGCGCAGTGTTGATCCTGCACTTCATCGCCCACGGCACCGCCGTGATCCGCGTCACCGACGACGCCCCACCGCCGAAACGCTTCGCCACCTGGCTGCGCTTCCCCGCCAAGGCCGTGCGAGCCGATCTCACCGCCGATGTGGTCCGCAGCGCCGGGTGCGAGGAGCGCTTCCCGTCGCGTCTGATGCCGGTGCGTGCGCTCGCCATCCTGACCACCGTCGGCTTGGGCGCTCCGATGGGCACCGAATCCCCGGCCGCACACATGGGCGTTGCCACGGGCGCCGCGATTCGCGCAGGCGGCGGATGGTGGGTTCGATTGGCCCGGCCAGCGGGATTGGCCGGCGGCGCGGCCGGCATTGCTGCACTCATGGGCCTGCCCCTGGTGGGGGTCGCGTTCATGCTCGAACTCGGCCGGCGCAACGAAGCGCGAATCACCCCGGCGCGGGTTGTGGCAGCTACTATCGGCGCGCTCGTCGGATGGGGCGTCAACCGATGGCTCGACCTCAACCTGATTCGCCTGATCGTGCCCGAGGTCGCGCCCCACGACCTCGCCGAGGCCCTCGCCGTCGCCTGTCTGGTGGGTGCCCTGTCCGGCGCATTGTGCTCGGTCACCGGAACGTTGATTTACCGAGTGCGGGCGTGGAACGCCGGTACGACGACCAAGCTGCTCATCGGTGGCGCCTCGCTGGCGGCCTGCTTCGCTGCGATCAGCACCCTGGCCTCACCCTCGGCCGCCGTCGGTCCCGGCGCAGGTGCGGTGACCTGGGCCGAAGGCGCTACCACTTCCGGTTGGACGCTACTGCTGGTGGCCGCACTGCGTGCCGCCGCCACCACTGCGGCCGTTGCCGCCGGCGGCTGCGGCGGGCTGTTCGTTCCGTTCCTCGCCGTCGGCGACCTCTGCGGCCGTGCACTCGCCCCGGGCTTGGGGACGTCGGCGGACCTGGCCGCGGCCTCGGGCTCAGCCGGGGCGATTGCGGGCGGCTACCGACTGCCGATCACCGCTTTCGCCATGGTGATCGCGATCGGTGGACCCGCTGGAGCCCGGCTGACCTGCCTGCTCGCCGTCGCGGTCGCCGCAGGCGCGGGTGTTCTCGCCGCCTATGCCCTCGACCGGCTCGTGGCCGCCCGGACGAAAACGCCGACTGATGACAGTCGGCGGAGTTGGTAACGATTTATCTGTGCCCCCGGCAGGATTCGAACCTGCGACCTTCTGCTCCGGAGGCAGACGCTCTATCCCCTGAGCTACGGGGGCTCGGGACGCAGCACAGCCTATCCCACCGTCTGCCGTGGCCACAAAGCAGATGTGCGAGTGGTGTTCTCGACCCTCCCGGACCGCCCTCGGCGCGTGTAGATTCCTTGCCATGAACCCGCGTCCGACCCCGTCGACGGGCACCAACCCGACCGGCTGGATCATGTCCGCACCCGGATCCGCGGTTGAGTTGCGACCCGATGATGGGCCGACCGTCGTCCGCGCTGCGCGGGAGCGACAGATCCGCCGAACCGAGGGCGTCCCGACCATCCACGTGCAACGCGGCCAGGTCTTCGCGGTCGATCTCGGATACGGCCGCAAGCCGTGGGTCGTCGTCAGCAACAACGACCGCAACCGCGACCGGGACAGCGTGATCGCCGCGCGTATCAGCGGTGAACCGCACGCCGCCTCGTCGACCGTCGTCGCACTCGGCCCACAGGACCCGGTGGTCGGGTTCGCCGTCGTCGACGACCTCGTGCAGCTGTTCCGCGAGGACCTCTACGAAGCGGTGGGCACGCTCTCGCCCTCGTCGATGGACGCGGTCGACGTGGCGCTGCGCGTGGCCCTTGCCGTCGACGACCAAACGGGCACCGGGGTCCAGACGACCGCGATCGTGGCGGCACCGTTCACCATGCGCGCATTGACCGACAGGACGGGATCCATGCAGCTCACGCCAGAAGACGTCCACAACGTGGCCTTCAATAAGCCGCCCATCGGCCGACGCGGCTACAACGAGGACGAGGTCGACGACTTCCTCGACATCGTCGAGGCGGAGATCGCCCGGTTACACCGCATCATCGCCGATCTGGGCGGACGGCCCTGAGCGAGCGGAGAAGCGGGGGTCAGAGCGCGACTGTCTGCGCCGACTCGACGTCCCGGTAGCGCTCGGGGCTGCACGTCAGCACGATGACCTGTGCATTCTCACCGGCCCGGGTGAGGACTCGATTCATCTTCGCTATCCGGTCCGGGTCGGAGTGGCCCAAGGCGTCGTCGATGATCACCGGCACGCCGTCGTGCTCGTCAACCAGCATCGCGCAGGCCAGCCGGGCGATGATGCCGATCTGTTCACGGGTGCCCGTCGACAGCTCGTCGAAGGACACGGTCGTCCCGTCCAGCGTGCGGGAGGCGACGCGCAGGCCCCCGTCGACGTCGAATCGCACGCCGGTGCCGAACAACGGCTGGGCCAGATCTTCCAGATGACGTCGCAGCGGTTCGCTGAACCGTGCGTGCGCCGCGTCGCGACGCTCGTTCACGACCGTCCGCAACAGCCGTGCCGCGCGGGCCCGGGCATCCACGCGCGCCAGTTCAGCCTGCGCCGCAACGTGGGTGGCAGCGGCCTCGTCGCGACGGTCACGCCTCGCATCCTCGCGGCACACCTCGATTCGCGCGCGCGCCTGCGCGAGCCGCTGGTCGAGTTCCGCGCGGTCGGCGTCCAGTGCCGCGAACCGGGCGTCGAGTACGGCAACCTGCTGTTCAGCATCGGCCGGGTTCGCCTCGTCGAGCTCGGCGCGCAATACCTTCTCCGCGGCGCAGGCACTGACCAGTGCCTGCACGCCGTCAGCGATCCGGGCCTCCACGTCGGCGTCGGAGACCTCCCGCCGCGACTGCTCCAGTGCTTGCACCAGGTCCGCGATCTGGTCGTCGATGCGCGCGACGTCCTCAGCCGCCCGCTGCTTGGCGGCATCGAGCTCGGCGGTGCGCCGGGTATGCAGCGCGACGGCGCGCTCCGCGGCGACCAAGGCAGCGGCGCACTCCCGCTCGGCAAACCGCCGCGCGGCCAGGTCGGACTCGGTGCCCGCGCTGGCTGCGGCCCCCTCCGATTCGGCTGTCCCCGCCGCCTCGTCAGCCCCGCCGGCTTGATCGGCGAGCCGGGCCACAACGCCGCGCAGCTCGTCGATATCGGCATCTCCACAGACCCGGTCGGCTTCGGCTCGCGCCACCATCACCTGCGGCTCGACCGCCAGCCGCGCCTCACCCAGACCGATGGCCCCGTCCAGGTCGGCGGCTCCATGGGCAGCGCATAGCCGGGCCGCTTGCTGCACGAGGGCGTCGCGCTGTTGTGCAAGGTCGGCGGCATTGGCGGCTGGGGCCAATTCAACGCGGACCGCACCGGGCACCTCGACGACGGTCTCGCCGACGATGCTCAGGGTCTCACCGTGGGCACCGATGTCGGCCCCGTCGACGAGCACGGGCAGGTCCCCGAGCGCGACGATCCGCACACTCGTGGCCAGCGCTTCGACGCGCGCGCTCGTCGCCCGCAGTTGATCCCGCAGGTCCCGAGCCTGCGCAAGTACCTCGCCGTCGACGGTGTTCGCGGCGAGGGCGGCCTCCCCGGCTGCCAAGGCCGCGTGCGCCGCCAGGGCACGCTGAAGTCGATCTTGCGCCGCGGTCAGTTCGCGGCGCCGCCTCGCGGCCACCTCCCGGGCTTCTGATGCAGCCAAGGCGTCCACAGCCTGCGTCAAGGCGGCCTCGGCGGCGCTGCGCGCGGCCTCGTGCTGTTTCTCCTGCTCGTGCGCTAGCGCGCGGGCGGCTTGGGCTTGCGCGCGTGCGCGCGTCGCCACGGACCGCTCGCTGCGCAGCGCGTCGATCTTCGCCGCTGTCGCACGCCGGAGATCGCGCTCTGCGGTCCACTTTTCGTCGCGCAACCGGGCGGCCTCGGCCTCCACCTGGGCTTTCGCGAATCGGTCGCGGATCTCGTAGGCCTTGGTCCTGGCGGATTCGGCCTCTTCGACGCGGACCTTGAGCTCGTCGGCCGCCACCGTCAGCCGACGACGCTGCGCGCTCGCCTGCTCGACGATCACGACGTCGGCATCGATGGCCGCCACCGCAGCCTCCAACTCGGCGAGGGCCTTGCGGGCACTGCCCTCCCGCGCTTGCGCCTGCGCCAACTCACCGGTGGGCTGCCCGCGGCCCGGCGTGTAGTACCGCGCGTACTCCGCCTCGACGACGGCCAGCAGGTCGTCGTCATCGGTATCGGCGCTCTCGCCGTTGGCACTGCATCCGTCCCGGTCGGCTACGGCACGGTCCAGCGCTCTTGTCACCGAGGCACTCGCCCCCAGCGCGACCGACGCTTCGGCAGTGCCCTGGACGACGCGCGAGGCCTGCAACAGAGCGAGGTCGACGGCCTGCGCGAGGATCGCCAGGACGCGATCGTGCGCCAGTTTGCCGGTCAGTTGTTCCGGTTTGGGCTGCGACACCCGCAACGTCGTCGACGGCGACTTGTTGAACACCTTCGTGTAGGTGAACCGCCACAGTCCGCAGCTGATCTCGGCCTCGATCTCGGTCCCGACATCGTGTCCGGATGGCTGCACGGCGGCCACCTTCCGGCTCTTCGACGACGACGGCACCTCCAGCAGCAGGTCCAGAGCCTCCACCATCGAGGACTTCCCCGCCTCGTTCGCGCCGGACACCACGGTCACGCCGCGCTCGGCGAAGACGCATTCCCGTTCGGTGATGCCGCGGAAGTTGCGCAGGCGCAAACGGTGCAGTTTCACCGGTCCGCCCCGCCCGCCAGCCGGCCCAGGAGCGCCAGTGCGTCACGTGCCACCGCGGCATCCGCGTCACCGGAACCGGCGAGCGCGACCAGTTCGTCGGCGGCCTCCGCGGCGTACCCGCGCAGACCCAGTCCGGCGACATCGGCGGGGTCCGCAACCACACGCAAGTCGTCGCGCGAGTCCCAGCGCACGAGTGCGGCGAACCGATCCGATGACTCGTCGAGCAGGTCGGTCAGCTCGGCATGGTCACCGACCGACAGGCTTCCGACCAACCCGAGGCGGACCACGGTCGTCGGCTTCGCGGGAATCGCCTCCAGGCGTGCGGCGAGCGCGGCGACGTCGGCGGCGGAGTCGACATCGACCGTGATCGAATGGAACCGCCAGCGTCCCACCGGGTGCGCGGTCACCGTCGCCGTCCGCTGGGCGCCGCGCGTCAGTGTGACGGCCAGTACTTCGCCGGGCCTGCACTCGACGTCGTCGAAGTTCGTCGTCTCGTGCGCGCCGGAGTACCAGATGCGCCCGGTGGGTCCGATGTCGGTGACGGAGTGCCGGTCCCCCAGCGCGACGAAGTCGACGATCTCGTCATGCAACGCCGCCTCCAATGGGTCGACGGCGAGGATCGCCGGATCCGAGCCGGGTGACAGGCGGTCGGTGCCACCGTGGCCTGCGACGATGCGAATACGGTCACCGGCGCTCAGCCGGGCGACCTGCTCGGCGACGAGGTCGTTCGCCGGTGATTTCGTCGGCCACGGTGCGACGACGAGATCGACCCCGTCGGCCACTTCACGTACCCCCGGCGTCGACAACACGGTGACGTTGCCCGGGCACCCACGGATGAACGCCTCGGAGCGGTAGATGCTCGCCGCGTCGAACGGGTCGTGATTGCCCGGCATCAGGTAGACGGGGACGGTGAAACCGGCCATCCGGTCCAGTGCCTGCCGCACGATCCGCGCCGAGACGCGGTGGTCCTCAAAGACATCGCCACAGACCACGACGAACTCGGCGCCGACGTCTCCGGCGACCACACCGATCCGTTCGACCGCGGCGAGGCGGGCGGCAGTGAACTGCTCCTGTGCGTCGCGCGGAAGAAAGTGACGAGTCATCCCCAGCTGCCAGTCAGCGGTGTGCAAGAAGGTGACCGCGCGTTCGGGCACAGGCGCGCCCGTCGGGTCGGCGGGTACGTCGTCGAACAGCGCTATCGTCATCGCCTCCCCTTTCGCATCGGTCGTCGCTGGGCCCGTGGGTCCAACCCCATCGATCGCAATCGTAGGAGGGCGGTCGGACAAAGCACGGGAGGCGAGCCGGGCAGCACCCGAACTCGCCCGCCTACCGTCGCGAATCGGACACGTGCGCAGCACGTACTGCACGCAGCGAGTCCACCGTCAGCACCACCAGTGCCAGCCACACCAGCCCGAACCCCATCCAACGCACCGCCGGCATGTGTTCGCCGAGCACGACCACAGCGATCAGCAGCTGCAGGATCGGCGTCAGATACTGCAGCAGCCCGAGAATCGAGAGCGGCACCCGCCGCGCCGCGGCGGCGAAGAACAGCAGCGGCACCACCGTGATCACGCCGCACAGGATGAGAAGCGTCGTGATGTCGGCGCCCTCAGAGAGAAAGTGCCCCTCTCCCCGCGCCTGCAGCCACACCACGAACACGGCCGCCGCCGGCGCCAGCGCAACAGTCTCGACAGTCAGCCCGGTCAGCGCCGTCACCGATTCCCCGACCGTCTTCTTGATCAAACCGTAGAACCCGAACGTGAGGGCCAGGCTCAAGCTGATCCACGGCAAGCCGCCATACCCGATGGTCAGCACGAGCACCGCGATGCCGCCGAGACCCAGCGCCACCCATTGCGCCCGGCGCAACGGCTCATGCAGGACACCGACCGCCAGCAGCACCGTGACCAGCGGGTTGATGAAGTACCCCAGACTGGCTTGGTTCACCTCGCCGACGCTGACCGAGTAGACATAGATGCCCCAGTTCGCAGCGAGGAACACCGCACCCAGCGCGAGAAGTCCCCCCACCCGCCAACTCACCGCCGCCCACACCTGCCGCCACTGGCGGGTGAGCGCCACCGCGGCGAGGCACACCACCAGCGACCACAGCACCCGGTGGGCGACGATCTCGATCGGCGGCACATCGTCGAGCAGCACGAAGTAGAGCGGGAACGCCCCCCATAACGCATAGGCGGCGATTCCATAGGCGATCCCGGCGCCGGCACCAGATCGCGGCCCGCTCAGTCCGTTCCCGGCGCCGCGAGCCGAAGCCGGCCCGCTCACTCCGTTCCCGGCGCCGCGAGCCGAAGCCGGCCCGCTCACTCCGTTCCCGGCGCCTCAGGTGCCTTCAGGGGGACCAACAGCAGCGAGACGGCCGCCGCCGCGAACACCACACCCGCGGCGAGGAAGATCGAGTGGCCCATCGCCACCGAGAACCCCTGGTGCATCGGCGCGGGCAATTCGGCAGCCGCACTTGCGGCGTGCTCCTGCGCCTTGCCCATGTCGAACCCGGGGAACTCGCGCCGCAACAGCGCCTGCATGAGCGCACCGACGCCGGCGCTGCCCAGCACCGAGCCGACCACCCGAGTCGTGTTGTACACGCCCGCGCCCGCCCCGGCCTGGTGCCACGGCAGGTTGCGGGTGGCCGTCGCACCGAGCGGCGCCCAGATCCCGGCACCGGCGACGCCCATGAGGATGGTCGGGATCACCAGCTGCCACACCGGCGTGGCCGGTCGGTTGATCACGGCCATGAGGCACAGCGCAACGGCATTGAGGAGCATGGCGGTAGCGATGATCGACCTAGGGTGCACCCGGTCGGCGAGCCGACCGACGATCGGTGCGAGGATGCCGCTGACCACCGCCATCGGCACCATCATCAGGGCCGAGCGCGTCGGCGACATCCCGCCGACGAGCTGCAGGAAGAACATGATCGGGATCATGATCCCGGTGATCGCGAAGCCTTGGGCGAAGATCCCCACGTTGGAGACCCAGTAGTTGCGGTCGGCGAACAACGACAGAGGCACCAACGCCTCACCTCGGTAGCGCGCCTCCCAGAGCACGAACAGCACCAAGTAGAGGACGCCGACGCCGATCATGCCCCAGACCCACGCCGCCCAGTCGTACTTCTCGCCGTCCTGGATACCGAAGACCAGTGCGGCCAACCCGATGCCCGACAGCACCACGCCGACCCAGTCGAACTTGTGGTCGTGGGTCGTGACGCGGGGAACGAAGACCTGAGCGGCAATCAGCCCGATGATGCCGACGGGCAGGTTGATCAAGAAGATCCACTTCCAGCCGAAGTTGTCGGTCAGCACCCCACCGAGCAGCGGGCCGACCATCGTCGCCACGCCGGCGACGATGCCCCACACGCCCATGGCAGCGCCACGCCGCTCGGTCGGGAAGATGCGGGTCACGATCGCCATCGTCTGCGGCGTGATCAAAGCGGCACCGATACCCTGGACGGCCCGCGCGGCGATCAGCATGCCGATCGACGTCGAGAAGGCGCACCAGACACTCGCCGCGGTGAAGATCACCAGACCGATCTGGAAGATCAGTTTGGGGCCGAACTTGTCGCCCAGGCGCCCGGCCACCAGTAGTGGCACCGCATAGGTCAGCAGGTAGACGCTCGTCACCCAGATGATCGAGTTGAAGTCGGCACCCAACGCCCGCTGGATCGCCGGCTGGGCGACCGCGACGATGGTCATGTCGACCAAGATCATGAAGAAGCCGATACACATGGCAAGCATCGC
This sequence comes from uncultured Gordonia sp., assembly GCA_964630585.1. GTDB lineage: Bacteria > Actinomycetota > Actinomycetes > Mycobacteriales > Mycobacteriaceae > Gordonia. Next base: position 8,668 of record CAZVVS010000020.1, on the reverse strand, counting down.
GTACCAGGGGTTCTTGCCCTGCCCCTCCGGCACGGGTGCCCCGGTGGGGCCGCGGTGCGCCGCGTTGTCGGTAGTCGTCATGGGATTAGCTCCGTCCAATCGGTGGTGAAGTCCTTATCGGCCAGCACTTCGTCGAGCCAGGCGATCTCGTTGCGGTCAATTCGGGTGATCAGGTCGTCGAGCCAGGCGATCTGAGCAGTCAACGTGGCGACGCGCATCCCGCCGTCGAGTCGGAAGATCTCCGGCACACCCGCCGTGGCGGTCCGATCGATGAGGTCGGCCATCGTGTCGAGTTCATCGGCCATCGCGACGCGGCGGATCCGGAGCAGGCGGGCCGCCTCCTCGCGCGGCAGCTCGTGCGCCTGGGCCAGCGCGAGATAGAGCTGGGGATACTCGACGGGGTGGTCGGCGAGCAGCTCCTCGGCGGTCTCCCGATGCACCCGCCGACCGGCCTCGGTGAGCTCGTAGACGGTTCGCTCGGGCCGGTTGCCCTCCCGTTGGACATCGCGCACGACAACCAGGCCCTCGTCGAGCAATCGGGCGACGGTGTTGTAGAACGTCGTCGTGCGGACCTTGACGAGGCGGTCCATGTGGCGCGTGACCGCGAGCTGCGCCATCTCGTAGGGGTGCATCGGCCGTTCGAAAAGCATGCTCAGCACGAGCAGGTCCAGGGGCCTACGACCACTGCGCCCGATCCCCATGACGGTGTCCATCCTCTCGACTCGCCAAATATTCTGAAAAGAATATTTGCGCCCGAATATATGCCGGACCAATCGCCCCGTCAACGGCAACCGCCATCTGCGCCCACTAGCCTTGAGACGAGGGTGTGCCGACGGTCACACGGTTCGCGGGAATCCGATCGACGCGGCCCGACGTTGGTGCAGTGTTGCGACGACGAAGAAACGGAGGCCGCCGGTGGAAGACGACGAGTCCGTGCAGGGCAGCTATGTGACCGCCGGTGAGGAATACGTCCGCGACACCCGCTACATCGAAACCCGGATCACCGCCGACGGACGCGACGGTTACCCCGTCGAGCCGGGCCGCTACCGCCTCGTCGCGGCGCGCGCCTGCCCGTGGGCCAACCGCACCCTCATCGTGCGACGTCTGCTGGGGCTCGAGGACGCGATCTCGTTGGGCCTGTGCGGCCCGACCCATGACGCCGACTCCTGGACCTTCGACCTCGATCCGGGCGGGGTCGACCCCGTCTTGGGGATCCCCCGCCTGAAGGACGCGTACGAGAGGCGCTTCCCCGGCTACCCGAAAGGCATCACCGTCCCGGCGATGGTCGACACCCGCGACGGCGCCGTGGTGACCAACGACTTCGCGCAGATGACCCTCGACTTCTCCACCGAGTGGACGGCGTTTCAGCGGGACGGGGCCCCGGCCCTCTACCCGGAACACCTGCGCGACGAAATCGACGAGCTCAACGCGATGGTCTTCACCGAGGTCAACAACGGCGTGTACCGCTGTGGTTTCGCGGGCAACCAGGACGCCTACGACAAGGCCTACGACCGCCTCTTCGCCGGCCTCGACCAGTTGGAGGATCGCCTGACCGATCAGCGCTACCTCGTCGGCGACACCATCACCGAGGCCGACGTGCGGCTCTTCACCACGCTCGCGCGGTTCGACCCCGTCTACCATGGCCACTTCAAGACCAACCGCAATCTGCTCGCACAGATGCCCGCCCTGTGGGCCTACGCCCGCGACCTGTTCGCGACCCCCGGATTCGGCGACACCGTCGACTTCACCCAGATCAAGCAGCACTACTACCTTGTCCATCGCGACATCAATCCCACCGGCATCGTGCCGAAGGGACCGGACCTGCGGGGGTGGCGCACCGCCCACCACCGCGAACAACTCGGTGGCCGACCGTTCGGTGACGGAACGCCGCCGCCACCACCACGACCCGACGAGGTCGTCGTGCAAGAGAATGGGGTACCCACCGATGGCTGATCGAAACAAGGCGCTCCCCGCACCCGGCGGTACGGCCGGCACCGAGGGCTTCGAGCACCCGCGCCCGCCGGAACAGGCCATCGGCGCTGCCGACAAGCTGCTGCGCAAGGCCCAGCGACTCCAGGGCCCGGCAGTCGCGCGCTACGTCGAGAAGATCCGGGCGTCGCACCCCGACGAGACGCCCGAGCAGATCATCCGACGCCTGGAGAAGCAGTACCTGGTGACGGTCACCAGCAGCGGCGGTGCGGTCGGCGCCACCGCGGCCTTCCCCGGCGTCGGCACCATGGCGGCGCTCTCGGCCGTCGCCGGCGAGTCGCTGTTCTTCCTCGAGGCCTCGGCGCTGCTGGCGCTCGCCGTCGCCGAGGTCCACGGCATCGATCCCGCCGACCAGCAGAGGCGCGAATCGCTGGTCCTGGCCGTCGCGCTCGGTGAGGAAGGCGTGACCGCGCTGGGCAAGATGCTCGGGGGCGGGCGCTCCACCGCGCTCAAGCAGTTGTCGTCCTCGGTGATCCCGACGCCGAACTTGTCGTCGTTCAACACCAAGATGCTGAACAAGGTCATCAAGAAGTTCACCTTCAAGCGGGCGCCGATGGTCGTGGGCAAACTGCTGCCGATGGGAATCGGCGCCGGCATCGGAGCCGTCGGCAACCGGACGCTCGGCAAGAGGATCGTCAAGAACAGTCGTGAGGCGTTCGGCCCGGCGCCGCGCTCCTGGCCCGGTCCGCGCGTCATCGACGGCACTCTCGCCGACGAAAAAGCGCTGCCCGGCGTCGACTCCTAGGCGTCGCACGGACCGTCTCGGGGCACTTGCTACGCGCGCGGACCCGCGCGCGTAGCATGCCTGTGGAGGGCAAGATCGCCACCCTGACGCGCACCACCGGCCACCGCCGGAACGGTGACGCGACCACCCCGGGCGGGCCCCAACCGGATGGGCCTGTGAAACGCGAATCGAGGCAAGCAGCGCTGTGAACAACCCGGCATCTGACTACGGGCAGAACACCTGGCTAGTCGAGGAAATGTACCTGCGGTACCAGGCCGACCCGAACTCGGTGGATCCCAGTTGGCGGGAGGTGCTCAAGGACTACGTCCCGACGCCGAACGGCGCCGCCACTCCCGCCGCGGCACCGGCTCCGGCGACTGCCGCGGCAGCCTCCCCCGCACCGGCGCCGCAGCCCACGGCCGCCCCCGCGCCGCCCACCGCCGTCACTCTCGACGCCGAGCCGGCCAAACCCGCACCCGCACCGAAACCGCCGGTCGAGCTGCCCGCCACCAAGGCCGCCTCCGGCATCGGCGTCACCAATCGCGACGGGTCGGGCGGCACCCAGCCGACCCCCGAGCCCACGGCGCCGGCCGCAACCACCGAGACGTCCAAGGTGCTGCGCGGCGCTTCGGCAGCGGTGGTGCGCAACATGTCCGCCTCCTTGGCCGTGCCCACCGCCACCAGCGTGCGCGCGGTGCCGGTCAAGGCGATGATCGACAACCGCATCGTCGTCAACAATCACCTCGCGCGCACCCGCGGCGGCAAGGTGTCCTTCACGCACCTGCTGGGCTACGCAATCGTCCAGGCGCTCAAGTCGTTCCCCAACATGAACAGCCACTTCGCCGAGATCGACGGCAAGCCCAACGTGGTGTCCCCCGCGCACATCAACCTCGGCCTGGCGATCGACCTGCCCGGCAAGGACGGCAACCGCTCGCTGGTCGTCGCCGCGATCAAGGAGTGCGAGGGCAAGAACTTCCACGAGTTCTGGACCGCTTACGAGGAAATCATCCGGCGCGCCCGCGAGGGTGCGCTCACCGCCGAGGACTTCTCCGGTGTCACGATCTCGCTGACCAACCCCGGCACGATCGGCACCGTTCACTCGGTGCCCCGTCTCATGCCCGGGCAGGGCGCCATCATCGGCGCCGGAGCGATGGAGTACCCGGCCGAGTTCCAAGGCGCCTCCGACGAGCAGATCGCCGAACTCGGCGTCGGCAAGCTGATGACTCTGACGTCGACGTACGACCACCGCATCATCCAGGGCGCCGAATCCGGCGATTTCCTGCGCAAGGTCCACCACCTGCTGCTCGACGACGACTTCTGGGACTCGATCTTCACCGCACTGCACATCCCTTATGAGCCGATTCGGTGGCGCCAAGACGTCCCGCCCGGGCTCGTCGACAAGTCGACGCGTGTGCTCGAAATGATCGCCGCGTACCGCAGCCGCGGGCACCTGATGGCCGACATCGACCCGCTGATGATGGACAGCGACGCACGCCGCGCCCACCCCGACCTGCGCATCGAGACCTACGGGCTGACCCTGTGGGACCTCGATCGCACCTTCCGGGTCGGCGGGTTCCACGGCAAGGAGCGCATGAAGCTGCGCGACGTGCTCTCGATCCTGCGCGACGCGTACTGCCGTCACGTGGGCGTGGAATACACCCACATCCTCGAGCCGGAGCAGCAGCGCTGGCTGCAGGAGCGGGTCGAGATCAAGCACGTCAAACCACCCGTCGGCGAGCAGAAGTACATCGTCAGCAAGCTCAATGCCGCCGAGGCGTTCGAGACCTTCCTCGCGACCAAGTACGTCGGACAGAAGCGCTTCTCGCTGGAGGGCGCCGAGTCGGTGATCCCGATGATGGACGCCGTCATCGACCAGAGCGCCGAGCACGAGTTGACCGAGGTCGTCATCGGCATGCCGCACCGCGGCCGCCTCAACGTGCTGGCCAACATCGTCGGCAAGCCCTACTCCAAGATCTTCACCGAGTTCGAGGGCAACCAGGACCCGGCGCAGGCACACGGCTCCGGCGACGTGAAGTACCACCTGGGCGCCGAGGGCAAGTACTACCAGATGTTCGGTGACAACGAGATCACCGTCTCGCTGACCGCCAACCCAAGCCACTTGGAGGCGGTCGACCCCGTCCTCGAGGGCCTGGTCCGTGCCAAGCAGGACCTCCTCGGCGACTCCGGCAGCGAATTCCCGGTCCTGCCGCTGATGCTGCACGGCGACGCCGCGTTCGCCGGGCAGGGCGTGGTCGCGGAGACACTGAACCTGGCGATGCTGCCCGGCTACCGCGTCGGCGGCACCGTGCACATCGTCGTGAACAACCAGGTCGGATTCACCACGGCCCCGGAGTACTCGCGCTCCTCCGAGTACTGCACAGACGTCGCGAAGATGATCGGTGCGCCGATCTTCCACGTCAACGGCGACGACCCGGAGGCCTGCGTGTGGGCGGCCAAGCTCGCCGTCGACTACCGCGAGACCTACCACCGCGATGTCGTCATCGACCTCGTCTGCTACCGCCGCCGCGGTCACAACGAGGGCGACGACCCGTCGATGACCCAGCCGGCGATGTACGACGTGATCGACACCAAGCGCGGCGTGCGCAAGGCCTACACCGAGGACCTCATCGGCCGTGGCGACATCTCGACGAAAGAGGCCGAGGACGCGCTGCGCGACTACCAGGGCCAGCTGGAGCGGGTGTTCAACGAGGTCAAGGAACTCGAGCGGTACACGCCCGAGCCGAGTCCGTCGGTGGAGACCGAGCAGTCGCTGCCGTCGAAGCTGGTGACCGCCGTGCCGGCGCAGACACTGGCCCGCATCGGCGACGCCTTCATGACGCTGCCCGACGGATTCACCCCGCACCCCCGCGTGCTGCCCGTGCTCAAGCGCCGCCAGAAGGAGTCGCGTGAGGGCGGCATCGACTGGTCATTCGCCGAGCTGTTGGCCTTCGGCACGCTGGTGCTCGAGGGCCGCACGATCCGCCTGTCCGGACAGGACTCCCGCCGCGGCACGTTCACCCAGCGCCATTCGGTGCTGATCGACCGCGACAACGGGTCGGAGTACACCCCGCTCAACCACATCCCGGGCGAGGACCCCGACCACGCGGGCCGGTTCTTGGTCTACGACTCGCCGCTCTCGGAGTACGCGGTCGTCGGTTTCGAGTACGGCTACTCCGTCGGCGACCCCGATGCACTGGTGTTGTGGGAGGGTCAATTCGGTGACTTCGTCAACGGCGCCCAGTCGATCGTCGACGAGTTCATCAGCTCCGGCGAGGCCAAGTGGGGTCAAACCTCCGGTGTCGTGATGTTGCTCCCCCACGGCCACGAGGGCCAGGGCCCCGACCACACGTCGGGCCGCATCGAGCGCTTCCTTCAGCTGTGCGCAGAGGGCTCGATGACGGTCGCGCTGCCGTCGACTCCGGCCAGCTACTTCCACCTGCTGCGCCGCCATGCCAATGACGGCATCGAACGGCCGCTCGTCGTCTTCACGCCGAAGTCGATGCTGCGCAACAAGGCGGCGGTCAGCCCGGTCGAGGACTTCACCGACTCGAAGTTCCTCTCCGTGCTCGACGACCCGGCCTTTGCCAACGCCTCGGCCGACCGGTCGAAGGTCCGGCGCGTGGTCCTGGTCAGCGGCAAGCTCTACTACGAACTGGCCGCGCGACGCGAGGCCGACGGCCGCGACGACATTGCGATCGTGCGTATCGAGCAGCTCTACCCGGTGCCCTACCGGCGCCTGCGGATGACGCTGGAGCTCTACCCGAACGCCGACGATTTCGTGTGGGTGCAGGAGGAGCCGGCCAATCAGGGTCCCTGGCCGTTCCTGGGCCTGTGGCTGCCGGAAATGCTGCCGGACATCCTCACCGGCCTGCGCCGGATCTCACGGCGTGCGATGTCGGCGCCTTCGTCGGGTTCCAGTAAGGTCCATGCGGTCGAGCAGCAAGAGATCATCGACACCGCATTCGGCCCCAAGGTCGACGTGCCGACGGTCTCCTAACCATCTGCGCAACCCTCCAACGAAGGATCGTCAGCCATGAAGGACTTCCGCAACAAGGTCATCGTCGTCACCGGCGCGGCGTCGGGCATGGGCCGGGAACTGGCCGTCAAACTCGGCCAGCGCGGCGCCAAGCTCGCCATCAGCGATGTCGACCCCGACGGCCTCGCCGAGACCGAGCGCCTCGTCAAGGCGACCGGCGCTCAGGTGCACAGCCAGCTGCTCAACGTCGCCGAGCGCGAGGCGGTGCTCGAGTACGCGCAGACCGTGGCCGATCATTTCGGCGGGGTCAACGCGATCTTCAACAATGCCGGGATCGCCCACCACGGCGAGATCGAGCACATGGAGTTCAAGGACATCGACCGCGTGATGGACGTCGACTTCTGGGGCGTGGTGAACGGCACGAAGGCCTTCCTGCCGCACATCATCGCCTCCGGCGACGGGCACATCGTGAACACGTCGTCGTTGTTCGGCCTGTTGTCCGAGCCGGGCCAGTCGGCTTACAACTCGGCCAAGTTCGCGGTGCGCGGGTTCACCGAGTCGCTCAACCAGGAGATGATCGTCGCCAAGCACCCGGTGAAGGTCACCTGTGTGCACCCGGGTGGGGTCAAGACGGCCATCGCCCGCAACGCGACGATGTCCGGCGACGTCGACGAGCGCAAGCTCACCGACGCGTTCGAGAAGTATTTCCTGCGTATGGATGCGGCCAAGGCGGCCGACATCATCATCCGCGGCGTCGAGAAGAACCGCGCGCGCGTCCTCGTCGGCAACGACGCGAAGGCGCTGGACCTGTGGGTCCGGCTCGTCGCATCGGGCTACCAACCCATCGCCGCGCGGGCGATCGGGTTTGCCACGGCGCGCTGGAGTAAGTAGACCCGGCGCACGCACCAACCGCGCGTCGCGCTACACGAATCCGTGGCGCCCCAGCCACTCGTCGACCAGCGCGACGCGGTCCTGCCCGGATTGCCACCGACGGGTCATGTCCGCCAAGTCGGCGGGTGTGAGCTCGCCGGCGACCTTGTTGAGCGCCTTGACGTCGGCCCGTCCGAAGCGCACGGCGCGGTACACCGGAACCGGTTGCCCCGCCGACTCCGGCGCTCCCGGCGAGAGCGGGTCGCCCAGGACCACCCCGGCCGGCAGCGAGCGGCTCAACAGCGTGTAGGCGCCGTCACCGAACTCGGTGGGTGCCGCGGCGGCCGTCTCCGCGGCGATCCGCCCGGCCGGGAGAACCGTCGTGAGCAGTGCCGGGATCGTCGACGGGAAGAGGTCGAGGCCGTCGGCGCTCAATGCGTCGAGAAGAGCCCGCTCACCCGCGACGACGATCGGTTCGGCCACCACCATCCCCTGGGCCCGCAGCGCGCCGCGGTAGAGTGCGGCGGCCATCTGCATCTGCGGGTCGACCGGCGCACCGATCCGGACCGGATCCGGCTCGGGCTGCGCCGCGCATCCGCCGAGGATCGCGCACAACACCGCGATCAGCATCACCGCACGAGTCATGCCCACACCGTAGCAATCGCCTACTATCGAGACTTGTGAGCGCCGATCCCATCGTCGACTGCGCGGTCTACGTCGACGGACGTCGCGATCCCCATTCCTACACCTACGCGCAGGCCCTGGCGCACGTCCGCGAGACGGGCAAGGGTTTCGTGTGGTTGGGGGTGCACTCCCCCGACGACAAGCAGATGACCGACATCGCGTCGGTCTTCGGACTGCACGAACTGGCCGTCGAGGACGCCGTCCAGGCCCATCAGCGGCCGAAGCTCGAGGCGTACGGGGACATATTGTTCGTGGTGCTGCGCACAGTTGCCTATGTCGCGCACGACTCCCTGAGCGCAACAGCCGAGGTCGTCTCTACCGGCGAGATCATGCTGTTCGTCGGGACTGACTACGTCATCACGGTGCGCCACGGTGAGCAGACCGAACTGGCCACGTTGCGCCACCGCCTCGAGGACCACCCCGCG
>CAZVVS010000019.1:0-25361 GCA_964630585.1 uncultured Gordonia sp. | reverse complement strand
CTTCGCCCCGACGTCCAGATCATCTACCCGGGCACGACTGCCCCGGCGGAGGTTTTCACCGACGGCGGCCCGTTCCAGCTCGCGTTCTACATCAGCAACGACGACCCGGTCAACGACACCAAGCTGGTGTCGATCACCGCACCGACCGGCACCGTCACACTCAACGGCGACACCACCGTCCCCGCCGGCCTGGTGCTGCGCGCCGGCAAGCCCGCGGGCATGATCGCGACGCAGGGCCAGACCCCGCTCGAGGTCACCTACACCGGCGCCGGCAAGCTCGTCTCCCCCGGCCTGACCGTGCCGTTGACCTTCAACTTCTCCACCAAGGGCAAGGTGTCGAGCATCGTCGTGGAGACCCCTGTCGACGCGGGCTCGCTGATGGAGCGCAAGGACAAGGACCCGGCCGACTCGGCCGAAGGCGGCGGACACCACTGACCTCCCGCCCGACCGCAGACCAACTGCCCCCCGGACACTCGCTCGGGGGGCGGTTTGCGTCCGCGACGGTGTCGGTGCGCCCCGTTAGGCTGTGCCGGTGGCTGTGAAGACGCGAGCGGTGTACCGATGCGGCGCATGTGGGCACCAGCCCGCCAAATGGGTCGGCCGCTGCCCCGAATGCGGCGAATGGGGCACCGTCGACGAGGCCGCTCCGGCATCGACGAGCAGGAGCCGCGGCGCCGTCGGCGTCGCACCGTCGAGCCCGGCCAAACGCCTGACCGAGATCGGTTCCGATGCCGCCAAAGTCATCCCGACGGGGATCGGCGAATTCGACCGCGTTCTCGGTCGCGGCGTGGTGCCGGGGTCGGTGATCCTGCTCGCCGGCGAGCCCGGCGTCGGGAAGTCGACCCTTCTGCTCGAGGCCGCCAAACACTGGGCGCGTGCGGGTCGCCGCGTCCTCTACGTCACCGGCGAGGAATCCGCCGGGCAGGTCCGGTTGCGCGCTGAGCGCACCGATGCCGTCGACGAGAACGTCTACCTGGCTGCCGAATCCGACTTGGCGACGGTGCTCGGGCACGTCACCGACGTGGATCCGACGCTGCTGATCGTCGACTCGGTGCAGACGATGATCGCCACCGACGCGGACGGCGTCCACGGCGGCGTCACTCAGATCCGGGCGGTGACCACCGCGCTGGTGTCGCTGGCGAAGAACACCGGCGTCGCGGTCGTCCTCGTCGGCCACGTCACCAAGGACGGTGCGGTCGCGGGCCCGCGGTCATTGGAGCACCTCGTCGACGTCGTGCTCAGCTTCGAGGGCGACAAGCACTCCCCGCTGCGGATGGTGCGCGGCATCAAGAACCGTTTCGGCGCCGCCGACGAGGTGGGCTGCTTCGAGCAGCGCGACAACGGCATCCACCAGGTCACCGACCCGTCGGGGATCTTCTGGCACCAGCGCCAGGGCGACGTGACCGGCTCGGCAGTGCTGGTCACGATGGATGGCAAGCGCGCGCTGGTCGGCGAGGTGCAGGCGCTGGCCAACTCGACCGACATGCACAATCCGCGTCGCGCGGTGTCCGGCCTCGACGGCGCACGGGTGGCCATGATCCTGGCCGTCCTGCAGGCCCGACTGGAGATGTCCGCACTCGGCAAGGCCGAGGTCTACGCGTCGACGGTGGGCGGCATGCGCGTGACCGAGCCAGCGGCGGACCTGGCGATTGCGATGGCAGTGGCATCGGTACAGGAGAACAAGCCGATCCCGTTCCACACGGTCGTGATCGGTGAAGTGGGCCTGGCCGGCGAGGTCCGCCCGGTCAGCGCCCTGGGCCGCCGCGTCGCCGAGGCCAAACGCCTCGGATTCCGCCACGCCGTCATCCCGGCCGCCCGGGCCGACCGCGAGGACCTGCCCGACGGGATCCGCATCACCCGCGTCACAAACCTCGGCGAGGCCGTGAACGCCTGCCTCTTCGACGGTCCGCCGGCAACCTTCTAGTCCTACCGGCCAGACACCACCGCGCAACGCTTACGGACTCGAGTACTTCGTCCAGGCGTCGGGACGCTGCGAATTGGCGACGTGAGCGGAGAAGTGTTTGCGCGGATCGATTCCGATGAACAGCGACAGGCTTCTCGCGACCGGTTTCGCGTCGGCCGCGACCTCCCCATCCGCGTCGACGATGAATGCTTCGGAACGCATGTAGATCTTGCGCCCGACCCGGCCCAGGACTTCACCCGTGAACCACAGCGACGAACCGATCGGGATGGGCTTGGCGAAGTCGATCTCGAGATGACCGGTGACCACCGGCACGCCGATGAGCAGCGCGGTGGTCCCCATGACCTCGTCGAATGCGGCGGACAAGAGACCGCCGTGGATCACGCCGGGACCGCCCTCCATCCACTGCGGGACGCTCATCGTCGCCGTCGACGTAGCACCCTCGCCAGCGGTGACCCGCACGTGTAGTCCGTTGACCGCGTCGGCCCCGCAGCCGTAACAGAGGGCGTGGTGGTAGCGCATCTCCTCACCCGGCGGAGTCACCTTCGGATGGCGGGTCACGGGTTCCAACTCGTCGGGTACCGCAAAGCTTGTCCTCACGGACCGATATTCTAGTTGCACCGCAACCACCCCGAGTCCGGAGCACTATGACCACGCCCATGTCCGACCTGACGCGCGAGACGCTGGCCCGCGTAGCGCCCGGTACCGGCCTGCGCGACGGACTCGAACGGATCCTGCGCGGCGGGACCGGTGCGTTGATCGTCCTCGGCCACGACGATGACGTGGAGAAGATCTGCGACGGCGGGTTCCATCTCGACGTCGAGTTCGCCCCGACGCGTCTGCGCGAGCTGGCGAAGATGGACGGTGCGCTCGTGCTCTCGACCGACGGCGCACGAATCCTGCGGGCCAACGTGCAGCTCATGCCGGATCCTACGATCCCGACCAACGAGTCGGGCACCCGCCACCGCGCCGCCGAGCGCGCCGCCATCCAGACCGGCTACCCGGTCATCTCGGTGAGTGCGTCGATGTCGATCGTGAGCGCCTACGTCGACGGCAGCCGACGCGTCGTCGAGAACCCCGACCCGATCCTGTCGCGCGCCAACGTCGCGCTGGCCACACTCGAGCGGTACCGCACACGCCTCGACGAAGTGCTCGGCCAACTGTCGCGCGCCGAGATCGAGGACGACGTCACCCTGCGTGAGGTCATGAGTGCCGCGCAACGCATGGAAATGGTGCGCCGGGTTGCCGACGAGATCGACTTCTACATCCTGGAGCTGGGCACCAACGGGCGCCAGGTGCGGCTGCAACGCGAAGAATTGCTGGGCGACAACGAGGTCATGCGCGAACTCCTCGTCCGCGACTACTACGCGTCGCCGGAACCTCCGACCGATGCCGAGCTCCATAGTGCACTCGGCGCTATCGAGGATCTGTCCGACGCCGATCTGCTCGACCTATCACTCCTCGGCCGCTGCTTCGGCTACCCGACGACGGTCGAGGCGCTCGATACGACGATGACCCCGCGCGGCTACCGGCTGTTGGCGCGGATCTCGCGGCTGCAGTTCGCCCATATCGAGCGGCTCGTCGCACGCTTCGGATCGCTGCAGGCGTTGCTGGCGACCAGCGCGGCCGACCTGCAGGGCGTCGAGGGCATCGGCAACATCTGGGCGCGTCACATCCGCGAGGGCCTCTCGCGACTGGCGGAGACGAGCCTCGACCGGTTCTAGCCGATTCTTGGGCGCGGGACGCAGAGCTACCGGGCCACGGCTACCCGATCTTGGTAGTGGTTACGGCTGCTGCGCTGGTGCGACGACGTTGAAAGTGATCGGCGCGGATTCCCGCTCGCCGATCTTGCCGACTGCACGGTAGGCGCCCGGCGGAACCGGCTCGCGCGGGGTCTTGCAGCCAGGCGTGCTGGTGGTGCCCGACCACGTGATCGTGTCGCGCTCCTGCTGACCGGGTGCGAAAATCACGTTCTTCACCGTCCGCAGCGGGGAGCAGTCCCGAGCACTCCACAGGGTGCGCGTGCCGTCGAGCGACCGCACGACGACGTTCTGGGCTGATTTGCCGATGTCGCGGATGCATTCGGTCAGACCACCGTTGGTCACCGCGATGGTGAACACCGGCTGTTCGCCGACCTTGTAGGTGGCCTTGTCGGTGTAGAGCACGACCGACAGACTCTGGTCGGTGCACAGGTTGTCCGCAGGCACCGGCGCCGGCGCCTGTCGCGCAGCCTCGGTCGGCGCGGCGGGGCCCTGCGGGGCGGCCTGGCCGTTGTTCTGGTTGTTGGTCCCGGCTCCCTGCGGAGCCGGACCGCCACCCTGGTCCTGTTGACCGGAGGCCTGATCACCCTGCGGTGCCGCGGGCGGCTTCTTCGCCGACGTCGGGGCAGCCGGCGCGGAACTGGTGGCCGCGACCTTCTGGTCGTCGCTGCTCGACGGGAGGGCGGAGATGATCAGCATCAGGACCAGCCCCACGAACGCCAACGCCCCGACGCCGGCGACGATGCGCCTGCGCCAGTAGATCTCGGGCGGCAGCGGGCCCTGCGGTTCAATCACCCTTCCACGCTAACTGCCAGCGACGATGCCGCCGGTGAGGCTGGTCGGCGTGTCGCTATGGGGCGACGATCACACTCAACGTCGTCGACGCACGTGTTTCAGGGCTCGACAGGCTCGCTCGGCGCGTCGTCGACGTCGCCGAGCGCGCTGCGCAGCGACACCCGACCGTCGGCCAGGTGGTAGGTCAAGCCGACGATCGCGACCTGGCCGCGGTCGACGCGCTGTTTGATGAGCAGGCTGCGCTGCATGAGGAGTCGCCCGGTCTCGACGACGTGCTCGGCCTCGAACTCGTCGATGCGGGTCTTCCCCTTCGCACGGGCCGACAGGATGCTGGGTCCGACGCGCTCGACGATGTCGCGGACGTAGCCGCCGGGGATGACCAGGTCGTCGAGCGATTCCACCGTCGCAGCGACCGCCCCGCACGAGTCGTGGCCCAGGATGGCGATCAGCGGTACCTCGAGGAGCTCAGTGGCGAATTCGAGGGATCCCAGCACCGATGAATCGATGATGTGGCCTGCGGTGCGCACGACGAACATGTCGCCGAGGCCCTGGTCGAAGATCATCTCCGCAGCCACACGAGAGTCCGAGCAGCCGAACAGGACCACCGACGGGGCCTGCCCTCCGGCGAGGACGGCCCGGCGGCCGATACCCTGGTTGGGGTGTTCCGGATCGTCTGCGACGAATCGCTCGTTTCCAGCTTTGAGATTCGCCCATGCCTGCGCGGGCGTCTGACGCGATGAGGCTGCACGCATGGTCCTGAGTATGCCATCGCAGCGTCTGCTGGATTGGTTCGACGTCTACGAGCGCGACCTGCCGTGGCGACGTCGCGCCGCCTCCGCCTGGCACATCCTGGTCAGCGAATTCATGCTCCAACAAACCCCGGTCGCCCGCGTCCTGCACCCGTGGGAGCAGTGGATCCGACGCTGGCCGACCCCGGCGGACATGGCGACCGCCGACGGTGCCGACGTGATCCGCGCATGGGGGAAGCTGGGCTATCCGCGTCGTGCGCAACGCCTGCATGCGTGCGCCAAAGCCATCGCCACCGAGCACGGCAACGTCGTTCCCGATGACGTCGAATCACTGCTGGCGCTGCCCGGCGTCGGCGAGTACACCGCCCGCGCGGTCGCCTGCTTCGCCTACGGACAGCCGGTGCCGGTCGTCGACACCAATGTGCGGCGGGTGATCGCACGCGCCTGCCACGGGCTCGCCGATGCACCGGGGCCGCGACGCTCCGATCTCGACGACGCGTTGGCGATCGCACCGAGGACTGCCGACGGGGAGCCGGCGGCCTCCGCACCGCGGTTCTCGGCCGCACTGATGGAACTCGGCGCGCTGGTATGCACGGCGCGCAACCCGCGATGCGGGGAATGCCCACTGGCCCTGTCGTGCGCGTGGGTCGCCGCGGGCCGACCGGCGTCATCGGGCCCGCCCAAGCGCACGCAGCGCTACGAGGGGACCGACCGCCAGGCGCGCGGCCGTCTGCTCGACGTCTTGCGGGGATGCACCGGTCCGGTCGAGCGGGTCCGTCTCGATGCGGCGTGGCCCGCCGATCCCGGGCAGCGTTCCCGCGCGTTGGACTCGCTGCTCGTCGACGGTCTGGTCGAGCTCACCGACGACGGACTGTTCCGTCTCGGCGGTTGAGGTAGGGCTACGTCAGCCCGGACAGGAACGCTTCGACGGCCCCCCGGAACAATTCCGGCGCATCGTCGTGGATGAGGTGTCCGGCGCCGTTGGCGACCACATAGGTGACGTTGGGGTTGCGCGCGGCCATCGCCGCCATCTGACCGGGCGGCGTGACGGTGAAACCGGCCTCCAACAGCAGCGTCGGCACACTCACCGCATCCCATTGCGCCCAATAGTCGCGCTGCCCCCACTGCTCTGCGATGTTCGCGAACACCCCGAGGTCGCCGTGGAGGCGACCGTCTTCGAAGGCCTCGTAGAAGTACCGGCCCGCCACCTCGCCGAACATCTGCTGCGCATGGCGCAGGGAGGTGAACCGGTCCGGCCATGACTCGAACCACGGGGTCCAGCTCCGCGTCGTCTGGCCGCGGAAATCGGGGGACATGTCTTCGACGACGAGTCCGCGGACCAGTTCCGGGTGCGCCGCCGCCGTGCACCAGGCGTGCAACCCGCCCATCGAGTGGCCGATGAGGACGGCCTTCTCGTCGTCGGCGGTCATCTCGGCGATTCGCGCCAACACGTCGACGATGTCGTCGACGAAGCGCTCGGTCGCGATCGCGTCGGGTGCGATCGTCCACGGCTTGATGATCGGGCCGGTGTGCCACACCGCGTCGACCGTGAACACCCGGCCATACCGGCGCAGCCAGTCGATCTGCCGGGCCCACGTCCGCCCACGGCCCATCAGCCCGTGCAGGAGCAGGATGGGTGGGCCGTCGCCGCCGTGGTCGGTCAGCGCGTCGTCGGAGGTCACGGTTGCGACCCTATCCCGCGCGCCGCGCACCACCATTGCGATCACGCACCGCCAATCGGCGCTGTCCGACGCGAACGGTTCTGCGCGAGCCCGGCCGTCGTTAGGGTGGAGACATGGCAGTAGTGAAGATCAACGCGATCAGTGTCCCCGAAGGCGCCGGCCCCGAGCTGGAGAAGCGGTTCGCAAACCGCGCACACACCGTCGACGGCTCGCCGGGTTTCCTCGGCTTCCAGTTGTTGCGACCGACGAACGGCGAGAACCGATACTTCGTTTACACCCAGTGGGAAACCGAGGAAGACTTCCAGAACTGGGCTAACGGTGACGCGCGGGCCGCACACGCGGGCGAGCGCCAGAAGCCGGTCGCCTCGGGCGCGGACCTGCTGGAGTTCGAGGTCGTGATCGACGCGAAGCCGTCCGCGCAGTAGCGCGGCCGACAGCTGCCATCGGGACGGGTCCGCCCATCCCCCTGGTAGGAAAATAGAACGTGTTCTAGTATCGATGGTGAAGCAGATCACCGACTTTGGAGCACGCTCATGACCCAGACCGCACCCGCGCCCGCCAGCCTCGTCGGCGGCGGCGACCAGCCCAATCTCTACATCGGCGGCAAGTGGGTCGCTCCGCACTCGACCAACCGGCTCGAAGTGTTCTCACCCGCGACCGGCGAGAAGGTCGGTTCGGCACCCGACGCTGACGCGGTCGACGTCGACGCCGCAGTGAAAGCCGCGCGAGAATCCTTTGACTCCGGGGTGTGGCGGTCCAAGTCGCCGGCCGAGCGGGCCGCCGTCCTGCGCCGTGCCGCCGAGCTCATCAACGAGCGCACCGCCGACATCACCGGGCTCGTCTCGGCGGAGATGGGCGCTTCGCCCACCGACGTCGCCACCCTGCAGCAGATCGCCGGCACCGGCGTCCTCAACGCCTACGCCGACGCGGTCGATGCCTACGAGTGGGAAGAGAAGCGCACCGGGCTGTTCGGCGAGACCATCGTGACTCGCGAAGCGGTCGGCGTAGTCGGCGCGATCACCGCCTGGAACGTGCCGCTGTTCCTGCTGTGCAACAAGCTGGGCCCCTCACTCGGCGCAGGCTGCTCCATCGTCATCAAGCCCGCCCCGGAGACGCCGCTGGACGCCAACCTCCTTGCCGAGCTCTTCACCGAGGCCGGTGTCCCCGAAGGCGTGATCTCGGTTGTCACGGGCGGCTTGGAGGCCGGGCAGGCCCTCGTCGAGCACCCCGAGGTCGACAAGATCACCTTCACCGGATCCACCGCCGCCGGACGCCACATCGCGTCACGCTGCGGCGATCTCCTCAAGCGCTGCTCGCTGGAGATGGGTGGCAAGTCGGCGGCCATCGTGCTCGAGGACGTCGACCTCCCATCAAGCATCCACATGCTGGTCTTCTCCGGCCTGCTGAACGCCGGTCAGGCGTGCGTCGCGCAGACCCGCGTCCTGGTTCCCCGCTCGCGCCACGACGAGATCGTCGACGCGATGGTCGAGACCGCCAAGACCTTCACGCCGGGCGTGCCCAGCGATCCGGAGGCCAAGATGGGCCCGATCATCACCGACAAGCAGCGCGCCAAGATCGAGGGCTACATCGAAAAGGGCAAGGCCGAGGGTGCCACCGCCGTGCTCGAGGGCGGGCGCCCCGAGGGGCTGGATTCCGGATACTTCGTCGCACCGACGATCTTCACCGGCGTCACCAACGACATGACGATCGCCCGCGAGGAGATCTTCGGCCCGGTCATCTCGGTGATCGCCTATGACACCGTCGACGAGGCAATCGCCATCGCCAACAAGTCCGACTACGGCCTGGCCGGCTCCGTGTGGACCACCGACATCGACCGCGGCGTCGAGATCGCCAAGCAGGTGCGGACCGGCACCTACGGGATCAACTGGTACGCCATCGACCCGGCGTCGCCCTTCGGCGGCTTCAAGACTTCGGGCATCGGCCGCGAGAACGGTCGTGAGGGCCTCGAGTCCTACCTTGAGCACAAGGCGATCCTGATGCCGATGGGCTACTCCTCGCAGGCGTAGGCACGCGACGAAATCCGCCCGCCGACCACAGAGTCGGCGGGCGGATTTTTGCACGGTCGGCGTAGAACGCAAGGCGGTCTGCGGCCAGGCCTGCCGGCTACCGCGGGGCCGGTACGGGAGGTGACGCGGGGGCCGGGGCCGGCGGGGCCTCGGTCTTTCCGACGGTCGGATCGCCCGTATCCCGCTCGACGATCTTGCGCAGCGAGTCGTCGGTGAAGATCTGGATCGAGTTGATCTTCCAGTCTGCGCCATTGCGGACCATCGTGAACTGCACCCGACTCGGGTCGATGCGGACCTTCGGCTCAGCGGCGCTGGTCACCGACTGATTGAGGAACAACAAGACCGTCGACGTCGAGCGCGTATTCGTCACCACACCCGCATCGGCAACGGCGAGCTTGGAGATGATCCGGTTGCTCTTGACGTTCTGCGCCATTTTGAGCTGGGTGACCTGCTCGGCGAACTCCTTGCTCGCACCCTCGATCAGGAAGCCCTGCGCGCGGGCGATCTTCTTGTCGACGTCGCCCGGCTCGTAGCTGAACATCGTCTGGGCGTAGTCCTTGGCAGCGGCCAGCGACGAGCTCCGTGCTGATTCCAGGCTGGCCAGGCGGTAGTAGCGGAACCCCAGGAAACCGGTGAGCACCACCAGTGCCGCCAGGACCGTGGCAACCACCAGCCAACTGCGCGGTATGCGCGTATCCGGCGTCGCCTTCTTCGTGTTCGATTTCTCAGCCACTCAGTACACCCAATCGAACTTGGTCAGTTTCAGCGCGCCGTTGATCCGTCGCATCTCGACCCGCCATCGGAACACCTGCGACTCCACGTCGCTGCTCTCATTCCCGATGCGCTGCGTCCACCCGAGCACCATCAGCACCTTGCCGTAGTCGGGCTCGGCCTCGATGACGGCACTCGATAGCACCCGGCCCTGCGTCTCGATCCCGTGCTGCTCGATCTGAGTGATGATCTGCTGGGTCACCATCGACAGGTTCTCGTAGGCGGTGCCGCTGGTCTTGTCGAGGAGCGTCTTGCGAATATCGTCGACGTTCGTCTTGTTCAACGACGTGAGGTTCACAGTGACCTGCTGCGCGAAGGCGTCATATTCGGCCCTCAGATCTTCGCGCTGCTGGGCGCGGTACGCGCCGACACCGAAGAAGATCGACGCAGCCAGCAGCAAGACGGTGAGCACCGCGGCGCCGAGGCCGAACAGCGCCGTACGCGAATCGACACGGTCGACGGTGACGAAGCCGGCCTTGTTCGGCTTGTCCTGAGCCTTCGGCCTGTCCTGAGCCTTCGGCTTGCTCTGAGTCTCCGGCTTCGGCGTCGTCTCCGACTTCTCGGCCTTCTCGTCGTCTGACGTGGTCTCGGTCGTCTCGGGGTCGGCGACGTCGGCGAAGGAGTCCTTGTCCGCTTCATCCGAATCTGGGACGGCCACTACAGGTTTCGCTGCCGTCGCCTTCGTTGGCTTCGCCTTGGAACGGCGGCGCAGGGGCGCCACGCGAACCGGTTGCGTCGCCGAGCGCGCTGGAACCTCGCCCTTCTCGGCTGAATTCGGTTGCACGTGCGACGAACTCGGCTGCGACTCGCTCACTTCACCGTCGGGTTGATCATCTGTTGCCATGTAGTGGTTTTCCCCTGCGGGTCCCTGCCGAGACCAGCGTTGTAGATCTTTCCGTCCGGCCCGACGTAGTCCCCGGTCTTGGGGTCATAGCTCGTCGAGTAGACCGCCGGCTGCTTCTCGTCCTTGCGGAACTGCATCGGCGTCGCGGGTACCACGGTACCGGTGCCGCCCGGGGCGGTGTAGCTCGCGGGCCGAGCGCCCGGCCCGCTACCGGGGCCCTGCCACTTCAGCCCGTACGGCAGGCCGTCGGGGAACGGCGAGTTCTGCTTGGCGAGCGGCTTGTATCCCGTTCGGCACTCGGCCGGAGTGGAAGCTCGGCGGCCGGGGAACTCCACGCAGGGGAAATTACGCGCACCACGCACCGCGAGGTTCTGGTTCTGCGGGACGCGGCACAACATGCCCGGCGGCAGGTCTTGGACGGTCTGCGCCGAACCCGGCCGCCACTGGCTGGCCGGCAGGAACCCGACGGTGCACGTTCCGGGATCCTGGAATCCGAGCGCGAAGTCGGCGTTTGCGCCGTAACGCTCGACGTCACCGGTGTTGATCGCCGTGACCAGCACGTCCATCAGGCGCGGGTAGATCACCAGGATCTGCCGCAGGTTCGCGTGGTAGACGGCCATCGTCTTGGCCGACGTTCCAAAGTTGTCCACCAGCAGCGGCACCGACATCCGCATGTTCTCGAACAGATCCTGTGCCTGACCTGCGACACCCGGCCCCTTGGCGAGGATGCCGGTGATCTGCGGGTTGTTCGCGCGCAGCTGATCGGTCACCTTGGTCATGTTCGACGTCCACGCGCGGACCGAGTCTGCGGTGCTCGTCTGCGTCGACAGCACCTCACCGGCCTCGCGGACCAGCGCGATCATCGCGTCGGAGTTCTTGTAGGCGTCGTCGCTGAGCAACGTCATCGAGTCGAGGAGCCGCTGCAGGTCCTCACCGGTGCCGTTGAAGGCCTTGAAAGCCTCGTCCATCACCTCGCGCAGGTTGGAATCGCCGACGTTGATCAGCAGCTTCTCGGCCTGGTCGAGCATGACCGAGATCTCCGTCGGAACGTCGTCGCTGACCACCGTCGCGTTGTTGCCCAGCATCGTCGACGACGGCTGCTCGGGCGGGGTGAAATCGACGAACTGCTCGCCGACTGCCGAGACCGAACGGATCGACGCCTTCGAGTTCTCCGGGATCTTCGCCGACGAATCGATAGTCAGCTTGGCGCGCACGCCGTTCGGCGTCAGCGAAACGGAATTGACCTTGCCGACGTTGACGCCGCGGAAGGAGACGTTCGCATTCTGGTAGACCCCACCGGTCGATGGCAGGTCCAGGCTCACTTTGTAGACCCCGACGCCGAACATCTGCGGGATGCGGACGTACAGGATCCCGACGGCCAGCATGGCGACCACGGTGACCACCGAGAAGATGAGCAGCTGCGTGCGGACGAAGTTGGTGATCTTCATCGGGGCCCCCGTCCTTGCGGCTTGGGCTTCACCGGCTGTGGCAGCAGATTCGGGAAGATTGGATTGGGCTGACCCGCACTCGGGCGGCGCGGCGCCACACCCGGCTTCCCCTCGCGCTGCATCGGGGATTGGAACGGGTTCAGACCGCGTCGTGCGGCCCCCGCCGGCTTGCCGGCGAGCGCTTCCGGACCCAGGATGCGGCTACCGAGGACCGACGGGAAGAGGCCAATGCCCAGGCGGGCGAACGTCAGGTCCAGGTTGAGGTCGGAGTTCACGTAGTCGCCCTTGACGATGTGCGGGATCGCACCCTCGTAGAACGGGAACGTCAGCAGGATGCCGAGTGACTGTGTCAGCGACGGGCCCGTCGACTGCAACTGCTTCAGCGCCGGTTCCATGGCCTTGACGGCTTGACGGATGTCGTCGCTGTTGGCTTTGAGGATGTCGTCGGCGGTCGTCGACAACCGACCGATTGCGCCGAGGGCGTCCACGAGCTGCGGCCGTTGGTCGACGAGCAACTGCAGGATTTCCGGGCCGCGATTGAGCGCGCGCTCGATGGTGGGCTTCTGTTCATTCATCGTGACGGTCAACCGGTCGAGACCTTCGATGGCGCGGATGATGTTGTCACGCTGGCCATTCAGAGTGCCGACGAGCTGGTTCATCTTCGGCACCAGCGAACGGAAGGCCTCTTGACGCCCGCCCATCGACTTGTTGAACTCCGTGACGATCTCACCCAACTGCGATAGCCCACCGCCGTTGAGGACCACCGACAGCGAGCTGAGGACCTGCTCGGTCGTCGGGAACGTACAGACGGTGATCTGCTGGGCGATACTCACGTCAGGAATGGCCTGGTCGCCGGTCGCCGTTGGAGCGATGTTCGGCTGCTCGGGGCACTTGGCGAGCGGGATGGTCTGACCGGCCGCCATCATTTCACCGGTCGGCTTGTCCGGCTGCACGATCTGCAGGTGTGACGAGCCCAAGACGCTGGTCATCCCTACCATCACGTGCGAGCCGACGGGGATCTGCGTGCCCTTGTTCAGGCGCATCTCGATGCGCGCCTTCCAATCATCGACGGTGATACGGCCCAGTGAGCCGACCGTCGCGTCGTCGAGCATGATCGGAGCGTTCGTCACCAATCCGGCGGCGCTCGGAACGATCGCACTGATGCGGTAGGAACCGGTCCCAGTACCCGGGGCACCCGGTACCGGAAGGGTGTTGGCGCCGCCGAAGCCGCACCCGGCCAGACCTCCGACGAGCACCGTTGCGCCCGCCACCGCCATGCCTGCGCGGCGCCCGATGCTGTTCCTCACGCGGCCCATCAGTTCTCCGCTCCGAACGGCACGAGCATGTTGCCCAGCGGGTTGGGGATGTTGTTGGCCTTCCGCGTCTGAGCATCGAGCTGCCTGATCCGGGCCTGGGCGCGCTGCTTCACGTCGGCGTTCTGGTACTCGATCTGCTGGGGCAGCGCGACCTGGCCGGTAACGGGGTTGGTCATGAACGGCGGGTAGTTCATCGAGAACGACTTCAGCACCGGCGCCAGGACGTCGACGCAGCGGTCGATGTCGGTCATGCTCTGCCCAGGACGGTTGTTCGCCTCCATCGTGCCGCAGAGCAGAGTGATCAGGTTCGCCCCCATGCCCAGGCCGAAGATGCCGCCGAGTGACCCGGTCAGCGGGTTGTAGATGTTGTAGAAGTTCGAGAGCTGCGTCGGCCCGGAGTGCAGGAGCCCCCGCAGTTGCTCATCCTTCTGGCGCAGCACCGTCGTCGCCGTGGCCAGCTTGTCTATCGAAGTGCTCAGCGCGGCGCCGTTGGTGTCGAGGAATGCCTTGAGGTCACCCATCGCCGAGTCAAGGCCGACGAGGGCGCCGTTCAACGCGGCGGTATCGGTGAGGACCCCCGACACTGTCGCGATCCGGCCGTTGAACTGCACGAGCTGTTCCTGGCTCGTCGACAGCACCTCGGTCAGGTCCTGGAGACTGCGGATAGTCGAGAACAGGTCGCCGCGACCCGACGAGAGCGTGCCCGCCACCTTCGACAGCTGGTGCATCGCCTTGTTGATGGCTTCGCCGTTGCCCCGAAGGTTCTCATCGGCCACGCCCAGCAGGCGGGTCGCGGGGCTGTTGAGCCCCGAGCCGTCCGGGCCGATCGCTTCGGTCAGCCGGGTGAGCTGGGTCTTGAGGTCGTCCCACTCCATCGGGATCGCCGTGCGCTCCATCGGGATGTCCGTACCACCGACGAGCTTGGGACCCTTGGTGTACACCGGCGCCAACTGGATGAACCGGCCCGACACGAGCGACTGCGCGACGATGACGGCCTTCGCGTCGGCGGGCACGTCCACCGACTTGTTGAGCCGCAGCTTCACGCGCACCGAGTCCGACAGCGGATCGATGCTCACCACACGGCCGACGTTGACACCCAGGACACGCACGGGGTCGCCCTCGTACAGCCCGGTAGTGGACTTGAAATACGCCGTGACCGTGTCTGTGGTCGCCTTCTGGAATCCGAAGTAGCCCACGACGATCAGCAGCAGCGCCAGCAGAATCGCGACCGCGACGGTCCACACCTTCTTCGCGTAGCTCATGGCCTACCCCTCCGGCCCTGTCGGGTACTCGACCTTGGGCGCCGGCGGCAACGGCTTGTTCTTGTACTCCGGCGCCGGGTACCACTTCCACGGGGCAACCGGCACCGAGTTCGTGTAGTCGTAGGCCTGCCAGATCTCGGGGTACTTCCGCTGCAGCGCCTTCATGAAGACGGCGGTGTAATCACCGAAGGTCGGTACGCCGACCAGCGACGAGAAGTACGGGCCCGAGGACACGGCCTCGCCGAGCAGGTTGGCGTACGGGCCGAGCTGGTCGACCGCGGCGGCGATGCTGTCGCGCTTGTCGATCAGGATCTGCGACACCCGGTCGAATTTCTCCAGGACCGGCTTGAGCTGGGCGTTGTTGTCGGCGATGAACCCACGGACCTCCGCGGTGACCTCACGGGTGCCCGCGAGGAGTTGCTCGATGGCGTCCGACCGGGCCTGCAGCTCACCGAGCAGCGCGTTGGCACTGATCAACAGGCGGTTGACCTGCTGGTTGCGGTCGCCGACGATGGCGCTGACCCGGCTGGCGCGATCGAGGAGTTGTCGCAGCGAGTTGTCGCGGTCGGCAATGGCCTTCGACAGCCGAGCAACCCCGTCGACGGCACCGCGCACCGACGCCGGCGTCGCCGCGAAGGTATCCGACAGGGTGTCCAGGGCCTTGCGCAACTGGGTGGTGTCGGACTCGTCGAGCGTGCTGGTCGCATTCTCCAGTGCATCGCTCAACGAGTACGGAGCGACGGTGTTCTCGTTGGCGATCTGCCCGCCCGGGATGATCCGGCCGGGACCATGCGGGATGAGGGTCAAGTTGCGCCGACCCAGGACCGTCTCGGTCTTGATGGCCGCCTGGGTGTCGACGCCGAGGTTGACCGAGTCGTCGAGGCGGAACCGGACCATCGCCTTTTTGCCGTCGGGTGTGTCGGCGAGGCGGATCTGCTCAACCGACCCGACGTTGACGCCAGCCACCGAGACGACATCGCCGGGGACCAGGCCGCCCGCGTCGTCGAAGTAGGCGCGGTAGGTGCTGATCGGCATCAGGAAGGGCAGGCTGTTCATCTGCAGCGCGGTCAACACGACCAACGCGGTGACGACGAAGCCGATGACGCCGGTCGCGGCACGGGAGCGCTTTCCGCGTCCGGTGTCGCGTGCGACGTCGGCCTCGTTGGACCCGGCCCGAGCAGTCTCGCTCACGTGTACTGACACCTCCCGCCAGCCTTCTGGGTGTCACCGAGCACGTCGATGGACGGCAGGATCATCTGTGGAGTACCGGGTGCGCCGAAGATCAGGCGCTGCCGACAGATCCAGATCTGCAGCCAAGCACCGTAGCTGCCCAGGTTCGACAGCTGCTTGAACCGCAGCGGCAGACGCGTGAGCAGCCCGCGCACGTACACCTCGCCGCGCATGATCTCCTCCGCGGTACGGCCGAGGTTGGTGACGGTGTTCTTGATTCCAGGCCGCGTTTCGCCGAGCAGCGTCGCGAGACGCGTCGTCACCCCCGCGGTCGACGTGAGCGCATTGCCGATGATGCCGCGCTGCCCGGCCAGACCGGACATCAGCGTCTCCAACCGGTCAACGCTGTCGATCACGCCGGTGCGATCGGCGTCGAGCGTGCCCAACACCGAGTTCAGGTTGTCGATGATCGCGCTGATCAGCGTGTCCCGATCGGCCAGCGATTCGGTCAGCTCCGCGGTGGTGCGCAGGAGGTGGTTGATCGCCGGGCCCATCTCGTCGCCCTGGAAGACCTGGATCAGGCTGTTCGACAGCTCGTTGACCTGGGCACCGTCCAGCGTGCGGAACAGCGGCTTGAACCCGCCGAGCAGCTTGTCGAGGTCCAGCGCCGGCTCAGTCTGCGACGTCGGCAACGTCGCACCGGCGCTCAGGAACGCGCCCGGGTCGCCGGTGCCGCGGCGCAGTTCCACATACCGGTCACCGGTGAGGTTCTCGTAGCGGATGAACGCCTGGACGGACTTGGGCAGCGGGAACTTGCGGTCGACGGTGAACTTCAGCTCGGCCAGGTTGTCGTCGGTGAGCCCGACGGACTTCACTGAGCCCACGTCGACGCCGGCGATCTTCACCTTCGCGCCGGACTTTATCGACGATGCACTGGTGAACTCCGCCGCATAGCTGTTGGTACGGGTCCCTTGGAACTTGCTGAACACGGCAACCAGGCCGATGAACACCAGGACCATGGCAGTAGCGAACGCGCCCAGCTTGAAACACGTAGCCCGGAACTTCCTTGCGCGACTATCCATTGGGCGGCGCTCCAAACAACAGCCTGAAGACCTTCGTGGCGTTGAACTTCGGCTCGGTGCGCGGCTGGTACGGACTGGGTCCGTTGTCGGACACGTAGAAGTTCGCCTTCGTCGTGGTACGGGGGTTCGACAAGCCGTTCTGGCAGGTCGGCGGACCATCAGCCCGCACCCACGGCAAGTCCTCGGGGTAGGTGTAGGGGTCCTTGCCCGGGAGCAGGCCTGCATTCAGTTTGAGGAGGCCGTCATTGGTACCGAAGATCGGTGAGGCCATCTTGCCGCCGATTGCGACGGTGCGGATGAAGCAGGCGATGCCGGGCGACTGGTACTCGATAAGCGACATCGTCGGGTTCGAGTCGTTGAGCATTGCGATGATCTGGGCCTTCTTGGGCTCGACGACCCCGTTGGCGGTGTTGGCCATCCCGGTCGCATTGACCAGCAGGGCGTCGAGGTTGCTGCTGTTGGCCACCAGCGTGTTGCCCAGGAACACGGCGTTGTCGACCGTGCGCATCAGGTTCGGCATCGCACCGGCATACAGGTTCATCGTCGCCGCGGTCTGCGTGATCAGCTCCGTCAGTTCACCCAGGTGCGGGTTGGTCTTGCCCATCAGCTTGGAGAGACTGTCGATGCCACGGCCGATGGCCTCGCCGTTTCCGTCGAGGGCGGTGGAGATGGCGCCGACCGCAGCGTTGAGCTTGTCGGGCTGCAGCATCGCGAGGACGTCGACGAGGCGCTGGTAGACGGTGTTCAACTCGACGGTCACATGGTCGGCGCCGATTGTCGTGCCGGCCTTCAGCGTTCCCGAGGGCCCGCCCTCGGGAACGGTCAGGAAGACCGCCTTCGCGCCGAAGATCGTGTTGGACTTGATGTCGGCCTTGACGTTGCCGGGGATGTCATCGAGTTGGCTGGTGTTGACGGCCAGCTTGAGGACCGCGTGCCCGTCCTGCTCGCTGATCGATTTCACGCGCCCGACCTCGACGCCGCGCAGCTTCACCTTGGCGTCGGGGTTCATCACCAGACCGGCGCGCGGCGCCACGACCGTAACCGGAACCGTCGACTTGAACCAGCCGCGGAACTGCCCGATGGCCCCGGCAACCACCAGCAACGTGGCCACCACAAGGATCACCGCCGCACTACGGCGCACAGTCTCGCTTCGCTCTACCCGTCGCATGATTCCCCTACCCCGCCAGGTTGAATTTGCCGTCGGCGCCGTAGATGGCGAGCGAGGTGAGCAAGGTGATCAGAACGACGACGACGAGCGAGGAACGGACCGCGTTGCCGACGGCGACGCCGACGCCGACGGGACCGCCGGAGGCGTTGTAGCCGTAGTAGGTGTGGATCATCATCACCGCGACCGCCATGCAGATCGCCTGCACGAACGACCAGAGGACGTCCGACGGGATGAGGAACGTGTTGAAGTAGTGGTCGTACACGCCCGGTGACTGCCCGTAGAGGAAGACCGTCGCAAAGCGGCTGGCCAAGAACGACGCCAAGGAGGCCAGTGCGTAGAGCGGGATGATCGCGACCAGACCGGCGACGATCCGCGTCGACACCAGGTACGGGATGGAGTGGATCGCCATGACCTCGAGGGCGTCGATCTCCTCGCTGACGCGCATGGCGCCCAGCTGTGCCGTCGCACCGGCGCCGATGGTCGCCGCCAGGGCGATACCCGCGATGACCGGCACCGCGATGCGCACGTTGATGAAGGCCGAGAAGAAGCCGGTCAGCGCTTCGACGCCGATGTTGGACAGCGAGCTGTACCCCTGCACGGCGATGGTGCCACCGGTGAAGAGCGTCAGGAACCCGACGACCACGACGGTGCCGCCGATCATCGCGAGAGCACCGGTACCCATCGAGATCTCCGCGATGAGGCGCAGCGTCTCCTTCTTGTAGTGCTGCAGTGCGCGCGGGATCGCGATGACGCTGTCCCAGTAGAAGAGTGCCTGGTCACCAGCGCGCGACCAGCCTTCGCGACCGCGCAGGACTGCCTGGCGGGTGCGGCGGAAGCTTGTAGTCCCGGGAAGAACCATGTCAGCTCCCCGTCGCCGTCAGGCCTACCGCCGTCACCACGACGTTGACGACGAACAGCGCCATGAACGAGTACACGACGGTCTCGTTGACGGCGTCACCCACGCCCTTCGCACCACCGGAGACGTTGAGCCCCTGGTAGCAGGCGACGAGGCCGGCGAAAAGCCCGAAGAGCATGGCCTTGACCATCGAGATGATCAGCTCACCCAATCCGGTCAACAGCGTCAGGTTGGCGAGGAACGCGCCCGGGTTCACGTCCTGCAGGTACACCGAGAACACGAAGCCGCCGCCGATGCCGATCGTGCAGACAAGGCTGTTCAGCAGGAGTGCGACACCCGTCGAGGCGATGACGCGCGGGACGACGAGACGGTGGACCGGGTTGATGCCGAGCACTTTCATCGCGTCGATCTCTTCGCGGATGGTGCGGGCGCCCAGGTCCGCGCAGATCGCGGTGGCACCGGCGCCGGCGACGATCAGCACGGTGACGATCGGGCCGATCTGCGTGATCGTTCCCAGGGCCGCACCCGCACCCGAGAGGTCCTGCGCACCGATCTCCCGCAGCAGGATGTTGAGCGTGAAACTCACCAGGACGGTGAACGGAATCGCGACGAGAAGGGTCGGGACCATCGACACGCGGGCGATCGCCCACGAGCACTCGACGGTCTCCCGCCACTGGAACGGACGTCGGAACAGTTCGCGCGAAACCTCGGTGCACAGCGAGAAGAAGTCGCCAAAGGCAGCGAACGGCGTCGCCAGCTTTGTGAGCACAGTCACCCCTTCCCCCATTGTTCCCGAGAACTTAGCATGCGCGATATTTCACTGTTGGTCAGATGGCCAACACGCTGGCTGAGAAGCTTTCCTTGGGATCCCGCCCGTCGAAGTAGCTGGTCACAGCCTTGCCGAGTTCATCAGGCGACCAATCGTCACTTTCGGCGGCAAATACCTGCGCGATTTGCGGCGCCGCCATCAAAGTGACCTTGGGACCGTATACGACGAACAGTTGACCGGTCACAGCAGCCGCTTCCGGGCTCGCGAGGTAGGCCACCAGCTTGACCACGTGCTCCGGGCTGAGCGGGTCGACGCCGTCGGTCGGGGCGTCGCCGAAGACGTCGGCGGTCATCGCAGTGCGCGCCCGCGGGCAGATCGCATTGGCCGTCACACCGTAGCGGCCGAGCGCCCGCGACGCCGAAAGTGTCAACGCCGTGATCCCGGCCTTCGCCGCGGCGTAGTTCGCCTGGCCGGGCGGGCCGAGCAGACCCGCCTCCGACGAGGTGTTGATCAACCGGCCATAGGTCGTGCCGCCATTCTCTTTGGCGGTTGCGCGCCAGTACGCGGCTGCGTTGCGGTTGAGCAGGAAGTGACCGCGCAGGTGGACCCGTTGCACGAGGTCCCAATCGTCGTCGGTCATGTTGAACAGCATCGTGTCGCGCACGACGCCGGCGTTGTTGACGACGATGTTCAGACCACCGAGATCCTCGGTGGCGGTGCGCATGATCTCGCTCGCCGTCTCCGACGAGGAGATGTCGCCGGCCACCGCGACGCCGCGGGAACCGGCCGCGGCGATCTCGTCGAGAACATCACTGGAGGACAATGCCGACGCGAGGTCGTTGACGATCACCGTCGCCCCTTCGCGCGCCAGACCGATGGCTTCGGCCCGCCCCAGTCCGGCCCCCGCACCGGTCACGACGGCCACCCGACCGCTCAACGATTCGCCCACGCTCGTCCTCCATTCAGACGTGTTTCCACGCCACGATTCTCAGAAAACTAGAACCTGTTTCAGGCACCATACAGGTCCACCATCGGGGCGCGGGCTGGCACCCCGGAAAAAGCCAAGCTGTCTATTCGTGCAGGGTCAGTGCCGACTTGGGGCAACTCGCGACCACCTGTCGCAGTTCCTCGGCGCGGTCGGTCGGAAGGTCTTCCTGCAGGATAACCAAGTAATCGTCATCGTCGAGCTCGAACACGTCCGGTGCCATCCCGACACAGATCGCGTTCGACTCACACAGGTCGAAGTCACAACTGATGTGCATCGCACACCTCCTTAGGAGAAGGGGCGCCTCGGTTGACGTACCCCTCGGATTCAGGTTAGAACGTGTTACAGAAACACGCGAGCCCCACCCCCGAATCGAAGGCTGGATTCCGATGCGTATCGCCTACTCCGAAGCACAGGAGGAACTGCGCCGGGAACTGCGCAGCTACTTCGAGAAGCTCATGACACCGCAGCGTCGGGCGGCGCTGACTTCCTCCGACGGCGAGATCGGCGAGGGCGACGCCTATCGCGACGTCGTACGCCAGATGGGGGCCGACGGCTGGCTCGCCCTGGGCTGGCCCGAGGAGTTCGGCGGGGCCAATCGATCAATGATGGACCAACTGATCTTCACCGACGAGGCAGCCATCGCCGGTGCGCCCGTGCCGTTTCTGACCATCAACTCCGTCGCCCCGACGATCATGCGCTTCGGCACCGACGAGCAGAAGGCCTTTTTCCTGCCCAAGATCGCCGCAGGTGAGCTGCACTTTTCCATCGGCTACTCCGAGCCCGGCGCGGGCACCGACCTCGCGTCGCTGCGCACCACCGCGGTGCTCGACGGCGATGAGTTCGTCATCAACGGCCAGAAGATGTGGACCAGCCTCATCCCCTACGCCGACTGGGTGTGGCTGGCGGTCCGCACCGATCCCGATGCCAAGAAGCACAAGGGCATCTCGATGCTGCTGGTGCCGACGACGGCGGAGGGTTTCTCTTACACGCCGGTGCACACCATGGCCGGGGTCGACACGTCGGCGACCTACTACCAGGATGTCCGCGTGCCGAAGACGGCGCTGGTCGGCGAGTTGGGCGGCGGTTGGCCGTTGGTCACCAACCAGCTCAACAACGAGCGCGTGGCGCTGTGCAGCGCCGCCCCGATCCAAACCGCCCTGCGTGAGACCACGCTCTGGGCCCAGCAGACCAAGACGCCGACCGGCGAGCGCGTCATCGACACCCCGTGGGTGCGGTCCAACCTCGCCCGCGTCCATGCCGGCGTCGAGTTCCTGAAACTGATCAACTGGAAGATCGCCTCGCAGGCCGGTTCCGGACAGGCCCCGAGCCCGGCCGACGCGTCGGCGACGAAGGTCTACGGCACCGAGTTCGCCACCGAGGCTTACCGCCTGCTCATGCAGGTCATCGGACCTGCCGCAACACTGCGTCAGGGCTCCACCGGCGCCCATCTGCTGGGCCGCCTCGAGCGGTTCCAGCGCACGTCGCTGATCCTCACCTTCGGCGGCGGAACCAATGAGATCCAGCGCGACATGATCGCAATGCTCGCCCTCGGCCAGCCCTACCGGCGATAGGAATTGTCATGGACTTCACCTCCGACGAGACGACCGGCGAACTAATCACGCTGGCCCGCGACATCGCCGCCAAGATCTCCACCCCCGAACGCGTCGCCGAACTGGAAGCCCATGGCGCCCCGCTCGACACGGCGCTGTGGCGCGAGCTCGGCGCCGCCGGCCTGATCGCCCTTGAACTCGACGAGGATCTCGCCGGTGTGGGCGGCGGGCGCAGCACCGTCGACACCGTCGCGGTCGCCGCCGAGATCGGCCGCGCGCTGGGCGTCGTCCCCTATGCGTCGACGGCCATCGCCGTGCTGCCCGTCCTTGCCGGGTGGTCTGGGGATTCCCGCGACAACTGGCTCGCGCGCGTCGGCGCCGGCGAGGCCGTCATCGCCGCCGCCGTCGATGAAGACACCGTCTACGACCCGTTCGCGCCCGCCGCCACCCGGCTTGCCGGCGGCACGCTGACCGGGACCAAGGTGAACGTCGGCTTCGCCGTCGACGCCGCCGCCCTACTGGTCACCGCCGACGGGGAGGACGGCCCCGTCGCCGTACTGGTCGAGACCTCAGCGCCGGGTGTGCGGGTCACACCAGCACCGTCGACCGGTCTTCTGCCGACCGCCCAGGTCGACTTCGACTCGGTGCCCGTAGCGGCGTCGAACATCGTCGCCGACGGCACCGAAGCCGTTGCGGCACTGGTGGACCGGCTGAATCTGGCAGCCTGCGCCGAGCAGTGCGGCATCGTCGACGAGGCGCTGCGACGCACGGCGGAGTACACCGCCGAGCGCGAGCAGTTCGACCGAAAGATCGGCTCCTTCCAAGCCGTCGCGCAACGTCTCGCGGACGGCTACATCGACGTCCAGGGCCTGACGCTCACGACGACGCAGGCAGCCTGGTTGCTGTCAGAGGGGCTCGATGCCGCAGCTGCCATCGACACCGCGAAATTCTGGGCGGGTCAGGCCGGGCACCGCGTCGCGCACACCGCGATCCACGTGCACGGCGGCGTCGGCCTGGACACCAGCCATCCGGTTCACCGCTACTTCCTGCGCGCCAAGCAGAACGAATACGCCTTGGCCGGTGAGCCCGCGGTGCTGGCCCGGCTGGGCGACCGCATCGCCGCGGAGCCCGCTTGACCCCGACCGAGCCCAATCTCGCGCCGACCGAGCCCAGCGTCAACGACGCTCGCTCCCTGTCGGATCTCCTGGCGCCGCTGACCTCCATCACCGACCGGGGCTTGGCATGCGGTGACACGACGGTGACCTGGCGCGACCATCTCCGCGACGCCTCAGTCCGGGGTGCGGCGATCCGCAGTCTCCTCGACCCGGCGCGCCCGCCCCACGTCGGCGTCGCCCTGCCCAACTCAATCGAGTACTGCGCCCTGTTGGCCGCGGCGGTGCTCGCCGGTTTCGTCGTCGTCGGATTGAACACCACCCGACGAGGAGAGGCCCTCGCACGCGACGTCGCAACGGCCGACTGCCAGTTGATCCTCGTCGACGATTCGACCGCCGACCTTTTCGACGGGCTCGATCTGTCGGCGCCCATCCTCCCTATCAATGGCCCTCAGTGGACGGAACTCGTTGCAGCGCAACCGATCCCCGACGAGGTGCTCGTGCCGCGGCGCGACCCCGACGACCTGGTGATGCTGATCTTCACCTCCGGCACGACGGGCAGCCCGAAGGCGGTGCGGTGCAGTCACCGCAAGTTCGCGGCACCCGGGATGATGCTCGCCCAGCGCTTCGGAATGGGCCCCGCCGACGTCGTCTACCTGTCGATGCCGCTGTTCCACTCCAACGCGACGATCGCCGGGTGGGCGGTCGCCCTCGCAGCCAGGGCGTCAATCGCGTTGCGGCCGTCGTTCTCCGCGCGCGGCTTCATCGCGGACCTGCACCGGTACCGGGTGACCTACGCCAACTATGTCGGCAAACCGCTGCACTACGTCCTCGCGGTACCGCCGGCCGACGATGACGCCGACTGTGCCCTGCGAATCATGTACGGCAACGAAGCGAGTGCCGCCGACCGCCTCGCCTTCGCGCAACGATTCGGCTGCACGGTGATCGACGGCTTTGGTTCAACGGAGAGCGGGGTGGCCATCTCCCGTACCCCCGACACCCCCGCAGATGCCCTCGGTCCTCTCGTCGCGCCTGTTGCCGTCGTCGACCCGGAGACCCTGGAACCATTGCCTCCCGGCGAGGTCGGCGAGATCGTGAACACCTCCGGCGCCGGCCTGTTCGACGGTTACTACGGCGACGACGAGGCGACCGCGGAACGCTTGCGCGGCGGTGTGTACCGGACCGGGGATCTCGGATGGGTCGGCGACGACGGGTACATCCGTTTCGCCGGACGTCTGGGCGATTGGGCCCGAGTCGACGGCGAGAACCTCGGCACCGCGCCCATCGAGGCGATCCTGCTGCGACACCCGGCGATTACGCAGGCCGCGGTCTACGGGGTGCCGGTCGAGATCGGCGACGAGTTGTGGGCGGCCCTCGTCGCCCCCGGTTTGACCCCCGACGATCTGACCGATTTCCTTGCCGCGCAATCGGATCTGGGCCCCAAGCAGTGGCCCAGCCACATCCGCCTCGTCGACTCGCTGCCGCAAACGGCGACCTTCAAGACCGTGCGGTCGACCCTGCGCGAAGAACGAACCCCGCCCGACTGGTCCCGAACCGACGGCCGCTACTCAGCTGCGCGTTGAGACAGCCTTCCGCGGAGATCTGCGACCGCGGAGAGGTCCCAGACCTCCGCGCAGTGCACGTTCTCTTATCGAACCTACTCGGTCCGCCACTTGGCGATGCGTTGGGCGTGCTCGGGATCAAGGTGGGCCAGCGGCTGCATCGCAGCAGCCATGCCCAGCACTGACTCCATTGAGCCTGCCTGCGACTCCTGCAACAACCTCTTGGCCATACGCAGCGCTTCACCGGGGTTCTTCGCGATCCGTTCGGCGAGCCGGTCGGCCTCGGCCATCAGATTGTCGTGCGGCACCACACGGCTGACCAGACCCCACTCCAGCGCCGTCGCGGCGTCGATCGGCTCGCCGGTGAACGTCATCTCCGCGGCACGCTCCCAGCCGATCGCGCGCGGCAGGAACCACGTCCCGCCGTCGCCGGGGATCAGTCCGATCGAGACGAAGCTCTCCGCGAACTTCGCACGGTCCGACGCGACGCGCAGATCGCACATCATCGCCAGGTCGAGCCCGGCGCCGA
>CAZVVS010000018.1:0-25609 GCA_964630585.1 uncultured Gordonia sp. | reverse complement strand
CGGCCGACCAGCCCAAGCCATCGCCGCATGACCCACGGAAACGACAAGAGAGCCATACTTCTTCACCGACTACTCAGGGGGGCCGCCCGATCCCGTGTCGGTTCCGGTTGGATCGGGCGCGATCGAGGTCCGCTATAGCCGACAGGGCCAGATCACCGTGTTGAACGAGGGTCGCAAGTCGGCTGGCTTCAACGTCTGCCGGTGGTGCGGCTGGGCCGCTCCGTGCACTGACCCGCTCCCTGCCGAGCACCACAAGGTCCCAGGCTCGACGAGGAGGACTTGTGAGGGCGAACCCCACCGCCTCACGCTGGGCCATGAGTACTTGACCGACGCGGTGGAGCTCCGCCTTGGCGGCTCATTCGACCGGGGCCAGATCCTCAGCGCACTGCACGCGCTTCTCGCAGTCGTTGACGAAGTCGGCATTGAGCCCGGCGACGTCAACGGCGTGCCCCATCCCGCCCCAAGCGGAAGCGATGCCATGGTGATCTTCGACAGCGTGCCGGGCGGGGCTGGCCACGCCCGCAGGATCTCCGAGGTGTTGCCTGAACTGTTCGAGGCAGCGCTTCGAAAGGCCAAGCGTTGCGATTGCGGCGAGGAGACCTCCTGCTACGGATGTCTCCGCTCGTACCGAAACCAGGCCGATCACGAGCGCCTTGCGCGGCGTCACGCCATCGAGGTGCTGTCAACCACGCTGGGTCGCGAATGACCCCAAAGGGAGAGTCTCAGTGACCGTCCAAGATCGCGAACTGGAGTTCCGCAGGCGCCGCTTCGCCCAGATTCAAGCGGCCATGTCAGATGACGCGGCCTTTGTCGCGGCTCGCCAGGAAATCGCGACCCAACGAGCTGAGCGCACCCCAGAGGCGTTGGCCCTGCTCGACGAGTTGAAGCGCACTGGCGATCCCGGGGCGTTCCGAACCTCCCTCGACGCTTGGGCGCGCAAGCCGGGGTACCACGCGTTCAGCGGGTTCGGCCAGATGTTCGTCAACCAGCTCGTCTCGAAGAGCCCGGATCAGCAGGTGCTGGCCCGGCTCCTCGTCGACGCGTTCACCGTCCCGCGAGACGAGGCCGAGGCGCGCCGCAAGCTCGAGGCGGTGCTGGCGCATGTGGAGACCGTGAAGCAGGGAGCCCAGCCGGGTCCGAAGCGCACGCTGTACGTCGCCTCGCTCTTCTGGTCCCTTCACGACGACGCCCGTTGGCCGTGCATGTGGACGAGTGCCGAGGACACTGCCGTCCGGCTCGGTTGGCTGTACCAGTGGGCCAGTGGCAACGCCGACCTTGCGGGGTACTACCTGGCGTTCCGCGATGCGGTGACGCCGATGGGACCAGCGGCTGACACGGAGAACGTCTTCTTCTGGTTCCACGACCACCCATGGGTTGGACTCGACGTGGCGTTGCGGGACCGGCTCGCATGGGCGACTGAGCTCAACTCTCGTTTCGAGGTCGAGTACGCCGAAGCGGATCGTGGTCCGGCGCTCGCCAATGCCCAGGCGTTCCGCGCAGACTTCGCGCTGCTGGGCCGGGCCTTGGAGCAGCAGGTGTCCGATGCTGTCGGCCGGAAGTTCACGACTCTTCTGGCCCCGCTGAATACCCGGCCCGGGCGGTACCGCGATGACTGCTGGCTGCGCTGGCAGGTGGACGACCCGAGCTGGGCGGCTCGGCCGGGTATCCAGGTTGTCGCCGGCACCGGCGGCGTGCTCGTCGGGCTTTACCCAGGTCAGCGCCAGCATGGCTGGTACAAGACGGCCCGGCCCGTCCTCGAGCAGATTGCACCGGAGGGGACCGCGCTGCATCCCATCGGCGCTGTCTCGGGAGGCGGCGAGCCCGATCCGGACGCCAGCGGGGAGTACCTGCTCGGCCGCTGGTACCCGGAGGATACGGCGATCGGCAGCGCCGACTTCGGCGACGAGATCGTCGCATTGTCTGCTGTGCTCCAGCCGGCATTCGACCGGCTCCTCCAACTCGCCGGCGGCGTGACGCAAGCGCCCGATGACGGCGTTCCGAGCTGGCTCAAGGCTCGATTCGACGAGTTCGTCGCAGAGACCGGCTATCCCGACGACCGGTCGGAACGCATGCGAGCAGAACGTCAGAAGATGGCCGCGCTACTGCAGCACGATGCACTGCGGCTGCAGGACGTCGCCTCGATTCGCCGCATGTACGCCTCGAACGCGTACGGTTCGCCTGGCCCGCAAAGCGTGCTCAACACGACACTGCGAGACGACGACGCCGCTTTCGATGGCCTTCTCGAAGCGCTCGACTTCCTGCTCTGGGGCGACGGCCCACCGGCCGACCGCATCGACGCATGCCTCGATCCTGAGCGCTTCGGGATGAAGGGACTCGGTGAATCGGTGCTCATGAAGTACCTCGCCATCGCCCACCCTGACACGTTCGTCCCCGTGTACCCCCTCTCTGGCGACAACGGGAAGCTTCGCCTCCTCGAAGTGCTGGGTGAACCGCTGCCCGACGCAGGCGGTAGCCGGGGCGAGCAGCACGTCGTGGCAAACGACCGGCTCCGCGCCAAGGTCGAGTCGCTCCTGCCGGGAGACCCATGGGGTCAGATGCAGTTCGCGTACTGGCTGCGTGACAACCCGAGCGCGATACCCACCACCGACCCGGTCGAAGAGGCTGCCAAAGCCTGCTTCCTGCCTGACTCCTCGTTTCTCGAGGAGCTTCGTGGTTTGCTTGAGGAGAAGGGCCAGATTGTTCTGTACGGCCCACCCGGCACCGGTAAGACGTTCATCGCCAAGGCATTCGCTAAGGCGTTAGTCACCGACTCGTCGCGCTACCGACTCGTGCAGTTCCACCCGGCAACCTCGTACGAGGACTTCTTCGAGGGCTATCGCCCCGTGGGGGTTGGCGATGCGGGGATCACCTACGAGCTCACCCGAGGTCCGTTTGGCGAGCTCGCCGACCACGCCGCGCAAGACCCTGCACTTCACGTGCTCGTCATCGACGAGCTCAATCGGGCAAACGTTCCCAAGGTGCTCGGTGAGCTGCTGTTCCTTCTCGAGTACCGAGACGAGGAGGTCGCTCCGCTGTACCGCCCCAGTGGGTTCTCGTTGCCCGAGAACCTGTGGATCATCGCCACGATGAACACAGCTGACCGGTCGGTGGCGACGCTCGACGCCGCACTGCGTCGTCGCTTCCACTTCGTGCCGATCTTCCCCGATGCCGGACCCATGGAAGGAATTCTCCGCCGGTACCTCGAGGCAAACCACCGCGACCCGCAATGGGCCGAGCTCGTCGCCATGGTCAACGCCGAGCTGCTCGACGCGCTCGGGTCGGGCGACGTGCTGCTCGGCCCCAGCTACTTCATGAAGCCCACACTTGACGAGGAGCAGATGCACCGCACCTGGAGCTACAACGTCGACCCCTTGATCGACGACCTGCTCTTCGGAGACCGTGCAGCGATTCAGCGGTTCCGTTGGCCCGAGGTGCTCCGCCGTCACCGAGAGCAGCAAGGCGAAGTCGGGGACAACCTCGTCGGTACTACTTCCGATGTGCTGGCGCAGGCGGAGCTGCCCTCCGGAGG
Organism: uncultured Gordonia sp.; assembly: GCA_964630585.1. Lineage (GTDB taxonomy): Bacteria > Actinomycetota > Actinomycetes > Mycobacteriales > Mycobacteriaceae > Gordonia. The sequence goes on along the minus strand of CAZVVS010000018.1, from coordinate 22,080 downwards.
TGATGAGTGACCCGGGTCGAGCTACTGCGCGAATACGAGAAGCGTGAGCTCGACCTAACGTCGCAGGAGCTACGGGGCGTACTGGCTGCGGTCGGGTCGAGCGGTGCGCTCGGTGTCAGTCTCACCTCGGCTGGTAGCTATCAGGTGACCGCGTCGTCGATGGTTGGCGCGGTCGTCAGCCCCGAGATCGCGGTGATGATCAGGCCGAAGATTGCGTTGCGAAACCTCTTCTACCTGTTTGGAGTGGTGTCACCGACCTTCGACGCCACCTCGTTTTCGTACGGCGACGAGCCAGACCTGTTGCAGGCGATGGCAGGCATCTTCGCTCACGAGGTCGATCGAGCAACGGTGCGAGGTGTACTGCACGGCTACCAAGCGGCCGAGGAACGCCTGATAGCGCCCCGGGGTCGCATCGATCTCGTGGAGCAACTCCGCCGGCCATCCCAGCTCACGCCGATTGCCTGCCGATTCGACGAGTTCACGCCTGACATTCTGCCGAATCGGGCGCTCCTCACAGCCGGGCTTCGATTGCTCCGGGTGCCCGGCATCCGACCCGCCCAGCGCGCCCACCTGCATCGGGTGATGGCGAGGTTGGACGGCGTCAGTGCGAGCCGCGTCCCTATCGATCGGCTTGATGAATGGCGACCGGGACGCCTTGATCGTCACTATGCCGTGGCAGTGCGGTTCGCGGCGATCATCCTCCGGAACTTGTCGCTGCGGGATGTCGCTGGTGGCCGGTCCGCCGCGTCGTTCACCATCGACATGAACGACGTCTTCCAGCGTTTCGTCGCGGACAGGTTGCGCCACCACCTCAGCGGCGTGCTCGAGGTCGTCGAGGAGCCACCGACTCGGTTCGCGGTGAACCACGGGATCACGATGTACCCAGATCTGGACTTCCGCCGGCGTGGTCGCACGGTGTTCGTCGGGGATGCGAAGTACAAACTCTCGTCCGGCGCAGCGCGCTTGTCCGACTACTACCAGCTCCTCGCCTACACGACGGTGCTCGACCAGCCGGCGGGAGTCCTCGTTTACTGCCAGACCGACGAGGCCGAGGTAGGGGAGGTGCACGAAGTCGTGGTTCGAAACGATGGGAGGCGGCTCTTCACCTACCGACTCCAGCTCAGCGGCTCGTTTGAGGACCTCGAGAATGAGATGGCAGCTTTGGCGAGTTGGATCGGCACGCAGGTTCGACCGGCACTCCTCGAGAAGGTGGCCTGACGGGTGCGCCCATGATCTCGGAACCACCCAGAGCGTCCGTTCGTGCAACGCTCGACCTGGAGGACCAGCGTCGCGAGGTGTCGCTGTCCCTGCTTCTCTGCGACGGCCAACCCGACGCAGATCTGAACGTTCACGTCGACCTGACGACGGTCGGTCGGGCCGGTGCGGCGTCAGCGATCATCACCCGCGTGATCGCAGCCTGTGAAAGCCGGGGGATCGCGGTGGAGGACGACGTCGAATCGATCGTCGGAGGTCTGGTCGAGTCGATCTACCCGTCAGCGGACCTGTTCGATCGGCTTGTCAACGGACCGGACGAGGCGATTGGCGCCCTCCCGACGAGTACCGGGGACGTCGCTGGTGTCTTCACCATCTGGTACCAGGGAGGGCTTGTCCACTTCGGCCGAGCGACTGACACTGCGGACACCAAGAAGACCAACGACGCCCAGGCGGACGGCGTGAGGGGACGGGTCAAGAGCGTGGCCCGTCAACCAGGTCCCCCGTTGCAACGGCGCCTGCAGCGCCGGTTCCCGACGGACTGGGCTGCGGCGACGGGTTCCAACGATCAGAAACGTGCGAGCGATCTGTTGCAGACGCGAGGGCGATGTCGAATCGTCCGTTGTGACTCGACCGACGAGGCTCATGCGGCATACAGGGAACTCGTCGGCAGATTCAGGACCATGATTGGCGAGTAAAGCGGCGAGCGCCTTGGTAACGGCCTCCAAGCGCTGTCATGGGTCATCTGTAACTTCAATAGGCAGTGGCACGGCGGTCGCGATGTCGACGTGGGGAACATGACGAAGGGGACTCTGGTAGTGGCGCAGAACAAAGTTGGGGGACTCATTCCGTGGTCTGCCATTTCGAACCGATTCGTGTCCGCCCTCGCCAACGGCCTCGAGGTCGACGGGGGATTGCTGCGATCGCGGTCGAAAGGGATCAGCCGAGCGTTCGTGAGGAAGAACTGGCCGCAGGTCCGTGACTCGTTGATCGCCACGGACACCCGCACGATGCGCCGAGTTGTCGATGGACTCTTAGACGCCGGCCTCGGGCCGACGTTCAAGAAGCGCCCCTATGCCGATCCGGGTCGCGAGAGGTTCCTTCTCGGGTGCAAGCGTTCCGAGGCGCTGGTTGAGATTGTCTACGCCGAGCTGTGGGCGAAGTGCGCCAAGAAGATCTCGAAGGAAGCCGGGACTTCTGCCCCACCGAAGAAGAGTGAGTCGTCATCCTCTGACGACTACGTGGGGTTCCGTTCCGTGGCGACCGGTGGAGGTCGCCAACAACTTCCCCCATACGATCATCAGCGGGCAGCGTGGAGCGCGCTGAACGCAGCGACGCCCTTGAAAGGTGGACTCCTCGTTCTTCCTACTGGCGCGGGGAAGACCTTCACTGCCGTGTCGTGGTTGGCCGACCACGTGCTCTCTGGCGAGCATCCTCGCCCTGTCTTGTGGCTAGCGCATCGAGCCGAACTCCTCGAGCAGGCAGCCCGAGCGTTCGAATCGGCCGCCGGTGGAATCGTCCGGGCCGACAAGGCCCCGCTGACGATCCGATGCATCTCCGGAGCACACGGCAACGGCGGAGTCACGCTGCTGGCGAACGCAGACGTGATCTGCGCGTCGGTCGCGTCGCTGAGGGACACCGAGACGGTTCGCAAGTACTTCAAGAAGCACCCGGACGCGTTCGTCGTGGTCGATGAGGCACATCACTCGGTGGCCAAGACCTGGCGCTCGATCATCCAGTTGGCTCAAGGCTTCAAGCGTGTCGAGGTGCTTGGCCTCACTGCCACTCCGACCCGCACCGTTGAGGCCGAACGCGGAGTTCTGGCCAAGCTCTTCCCCATGGAGGTGCTGTACGAGATCTCGAGTGCTGAGCTCGTAGCCGCCGGCGTCCTCGCACGCCCTGTCTGTGAGTCAGTCCTCACCGGCCAGTCGCCCGAGGAGGAGTTCACGGCGGCCGATCTCGCGCATCTGAACAAGTTCGGAGACTTGTCGGCACGAACCTTGAACCGCCTCGGCGCCAGCGTTGCAAGGAACAAGGTCATCATCAATCGCTACCTCTCCTATCGCAAGGACTACGGACCCACGTTGCTCTTCGCCACGGGAATCGCCCAGTGTTCGACTCTCGTCGACCAGCTTCAGCGGAACGGCGTTCGTGCCGCCCAGATCACCTACGCGTCCCCAGATCTCGAGTCGGATCGCGAGATCCTCGACCGCTTCAAACGCGACGAGATCGACGTCCTGTGCACGGTCACCAAGCTGACCGAAGGCTTTGATCTGCCGAACGTCAACACCGTGTTTCTGACGCGGCCGACAGGCTCTCGAATCCTTCTGAGCCAGATGATCGGACGGGGAATGCGGGGGCCGAGTGCACGCGGCGCCAAGGGTTACGGCACCGAGACAGTTCGGATCGTCTCGTTCGATGATCACTGGGATCGGTTCGCGGACTGGCTCGACCCGATCGAGTTCGTCAACGGGGCGATCGCAGAGAACCCGACCGAGCGGGCCTACGAGCCGACCACTCGGGTCGACGTTCCCTGGGAGCTGTTCCTCGAAATCGCTCGCCTCCGACGAATGGATGAGGGATTCGACAATCCCACGGTCCAAGCGATGGGGTGGTACGACCTCCGTTCGACGGAGGATGGCAGCGCGTCGACTCGCCACGTCCTGGTGTTCGACCACCAGGAAGAATCGCTGAGCCGGTTCCTCGAGGGACGGCTTGGTAACGCTGACGGAGCTGCAACCGAACAGGCGATCGCGGAATGTGCGAGCCCTCGACCATCCGATCACGCCCTCAGCGCGCTCTCGCGCTATGTCGAAGCCACGGGGCAGATGCCGCCGCTGGTTCGTTTCGTCGACTTCGACAAGGTCGATCCGACGAAGTTGGCGGCCCGGTTCGACAACCTCGACGAGTCGAGCCGCAACGCTGAACTCGACGAGATCTACAGCACCGATGACCTTGCCCGACTGCTGTTCCCAACTGTTCGGTCGTTCGCTGATGCTGTCTATCGGGTCATCCTCGACCGGCGCTTCGGTGACCACGGCTTCGACGAGACGATCAGAATCGACACTCGGGCGCTCCTGGAGCACGTCCATCCATTCGATTGGCAGCTTCGCTCGATGGCGAAGGATGCCCGGGCCACGATGGGCCTTCGCAAGTCGCTTCCCCGCGAGATCGGCTTCACCTCACGACCGATGAAGAGCTACTGGGGCTCGTACTGGCCCGAAGACGGAGGACGGATCCTCATCAACCAGGTGCTCGAATCGGACCTCGTGGCGCCTGAGACCATGCAGTTCCTCCTCTATCACGAACTGCTCCACCACGAGCTCGGCGTCGATGAAGGACACTCGGATCAGTTCCGAAAGCGCGAGCGGATGTTCCCTGGATGGAGGGAGGCCGATGCCGAGCTTGACACGCTGCGGGAGCGCTACCGGCTTCCCTAGCCTGCTCAAGCCAGAGCGCGAGATTGGCGTGCGGTGTTGGCGTCCGTCGAGGTCGACTCTAGTGTTCGACTCTGTTTGGGCGTCACGAAGCGTGCGCCCCGAACAATCAGACTGGACCCAAGTTGGAAGCTGAGATCGAGACGCCGACAGCCTTCCTCCTGGAAGTCTCAGGGGACGCCAGGGCTCGCCAAATCCGGGTTCGCGACCTGATCGGGGAGTGGGGAGCGAAGCGCCGTGGGTACCTCATCGTTGAGCGCGTGACGCGTGACCTTGCCGATGCCGGGCTTGTACCTGAACCCCCACTTGACGCTCTCCACATTGACGGACTGGTCACCCTTCGCCATACGCAAGCGCCGAAGGTGCCCACGGAGAACGAGCGCGACCAGCCGGGCCCCGGACGGGAGGAGGCCCCGCAGGTCCCGGCCGACGATGCCGTCGGCGACGGCCGCCTCAGGGTTGGGAGTCTGGCATCGGCGAATCGGCCGGTTGTCTGGGTGTCAAGGGACCAGTCAATCGAGCGCGCCCAGACGCTCATGATGCGCGATGACTACTCGCAGCTCGCTGTCATGTCGGGAGAACGAAGCCTCGACGGCGCCGTCTCCTGGGAGTCGATAGCGCGGGCCTCGTTGCGGGGAAGCGTGGATCGCGTCTCGGCTGCACTCTTGCGTTCGGTCGTTGTCGTGAGGCTGGACGAGGATCTGCTCGAGACCGTCCCGGCGATCATCGAGAATGACTTCGTCTTCGTGCAGGCCCAAGACAAGCGGATCTGCGGCATCGTTACTGCGGCCGATCTCAGCCTTCTCTTCGTCGAACTCGCGAACCCGTTCCTTATCGTCGGCGAGATCGAGCGGAGCCTGCGCCGGCTCGCTGAGAAGCACTTTTCAGTGGAGGAGCTCGCGGCGGTGCGCGATCCCAGTGACAACACCCGTGAGGTCAATGGCGGCGCAGACCTCACATTTGGTGAGCACAAACGTCTGCTGGAGGATCCCACACGGTGGGCCCGGCTTGAATGGCGGATTGACCGCGGCGCGTTCCTCGAACGCCTTGAAGAGGTTCGCATCATCCGCAACGAGGTGATGCATTTCAGCCCGGATCCGTTGGGCGACGAGGACGTGACGAAGCTCCGTCTCTTTCTGAGGTGGGTCCGTGAACTCGAACCCTCTCTCTAGCTGTCGGATTCCGCGACGCCGAGAAGCTCCCGCAATGCCCTCTTGGCGGACGGCGGCGGCTGACTCCTGCCCCGCTCCCAATTCGAGATGGTTGGCTGATCAGCGTTCAGGTGGTCAGCGACCGCCTGTTGAGAAAGGCCCCGAGCGAGCCGCGATTCCCTCAGGCGCCGTGCATAATCGGCGGACGGCGGTGTGGTCAGACCGGTCATCTCGGCGGCATCCGAGCGGAGGGTCCACTCATCCCGATGCCTCCGCATGAGAATCGGCGAGAACTGCGTGAGTTGTCCCACCGTTGCCGCCGACATGCCGACGTCTTTGAACGCCGCCTTCAGCTGAGCATACGAAGCAATTCCGCCGTGCGCACCTATCACCTGAACCGCAAGCTGTTCCGAAGGGGAGAGCGGATCCTCGGAGCTTGTCGTCACCGAGGCCTTCCCGTTCGAGACAGCGAAGTCGGGGTGTAGGACGAGGAATCGTTCCAGAACCTCTTCCGGAGGCAGCGGGTCCAGTCGGCCGTGCTTGACCGCACGCTCGAGGCCGCGGATCACAGCATCGAGACTGAGCGGGCCGCACGCGGCAAGAAGCTTGCGCGTCATCGTGATAAGTGTTGAATCCCGCGTTATCGACTCGACGTCGACGAACCACTCTCCTTGGAGCCATCGAATCCAGGCGTAGCCGTCGAGGAGTTCTCTGAGCAGCTCGGGAGGAAGTTCACTCTCGCCCATATCGCCTAACGCACCGAGCGGCATGGGCACCGGCGTTCGAGCACGCCGTGTGACAGCGTCCACCAACCGGGCATGCGCAGCGGCCTCCTCGGCGGTGGTCCCAAGCGCTCCGGCTTTCACAAGCGGAAGGTCTTGGAGCCCCGCGATGGCACATGCTTCGAGGATTCCCTCGACGGAGAGCAACGCGTCCGAAAGACCGTTCTCCAGGAGGGCTTCCGATGCCCGCGCGGTGGTGGTTGGGCACAGGTCCCACAAGAACCCGGCCACGCGGTCAAGCATCTGACTTGGGCCAGGCGTCACTCGAAGCCCATCCATGAGGCGACGCTGTTGCTGGTCGGCTGCCTGTCTCGACTTTCCGCCCGCAAGCTCGGCCGCTTTCTCAAGCTTGATCTGCTCCGGGCCGGTCCAGCCGAGGCGTCCGAGGAGTGGCTCCAGCCAGACTGGTTCCGGCCACTTGCGCGATTCCTCGGCCCAACGGCGTAGAGCCACAGTCAGGTCAGGGTCCTCGTCTCGATTCGTCGTTTCGGACGTTGTCGCAGCTGCGTCGCTGGTGGCGCGGGTGTGCGCCGCGATTTCTGCCACGGCTTGCTCGACCGAGTCGCCCGCGATTTGCGAGGCCAGCGCGACGAGGAGTTGAGCGGTGGAGGAGGGTTTGGGGATCTGGCGGCCATCCTCCCAACCCCTGATGGATGTCCCGGAGAGACCGGAGAGTGCTGCGAGCGTGCCGATGTCGATGCCGACTGCACGACGGAGCGAACCGAGCGCGATTCCAAGTCGTCGGGCCTGCTCCTGACGATCCGAGCCAGGAGGATCGAGCGGAAAGGGCATCTGGACTTCGGGCTGTTTCGACGGCACGGCGACAGTGTTCCAGAGCGTGGTCATCCACGACGGAGTTGCGGTCACCTCGAATTGGTCGAACGCCGGAGGGCAGCCGCCGGCTCTTCATCGGTGAATCTGAGCGGTTGCGACGTGAGATGCCGCAGACCGTCATCGCCGGCGATGGCCATCGATAGCCCCGGAATCGAATCCGCCGGTTCCGAGGTCGGCGACACAGAGGCATCGAGAGGCGCGGACAGGTCCCAAGACCTACAGATCGAGAGCTGGGACCCAGCTCTCAGACCACTGGTTGGAGCCTTTCGTCCGCCTGAGATTCCTGGCGCTGTCGGCGAACATGAGCCACTCGATGGTGCTCACGGGCTCGCCGATCTGGGCCGACCAATCCTCCATCAGCTCCAAGTACCTCCGGTACTCGGTGGGCCTCCAGCTGGCCGGTGAGAACTGTGTGAGACCGTCAGTGAATCGGCGGACCCACTCGGCCGTCAGAGCGTCGAGAATCGCGGCGCGGTGACCGTTCGACGCGGCGGCGAAGAAGATGAACTTGGTCCCGAAGGCCGGCCCGAGGTACTTCAGGTTGCACGCGTGCTGGTAGCCCATGGCGGAATACGCGTCGATCGGCGAGCGCCGCGCAAGCTCGTGGGCGGCAAGTAGGCGTGCACTGGCGTCCGGGCAGTTGTTGAGAACTCGTGCAGTCCGCCACGCCCCGTAGCCGGACCGTCCGTGTCCCCAGATCATCGCCACGACGAAGGCTTCGAGAATGCTCTGGCCGTCCGTTGCAGATCCGAAGAAGGCCGACACCTTCGGCTTGTCGATGTCTTCCGGCAGCCGATCGAGCAGCGCGGCGTTGCCTGGCAGGTACTTGCCCCACGTCATGTGGTTCCAGCGCACAGGCGTCTGATCGGGCCGACCCGCAGCCGTCCAAGCAGCCCTGAGGGCCAGCAGCCGTCGTATCGCCTCGGTTTCTCCCACCGATTCACCTCCATGTTCACTGTAAGGCGCGGCGGTCGACAGGGCCGGAGGTGGCACCACGCGCTATCGGGCGCGGGATCCAGATTTTCGTCGTCCAGGGACGCGGCCTCACGCCGTCCGGGCGGCGCGTCGGTCGATCACTGCCAGTTGCTCCGTCGTCTCAGGGCATGCGCGTTCCTCCTTGCGGGTCCCAAGGCGTAGCGCGGTCAGTTCCGCCCGAATTCTGTCGGCATCCATTCCTCGATCCGCCAGCAGACAGCCGATGACTGTCCCCGTTCGGCCGACGCCACCCCAGCAATGGATGTAGACGGCACCTCGACGTGATTCCTCTGCGATGACCTTCAGGATCTCGTCGTAGACCTCGTCGGTGGTGACGGACAGATCGGGAATGGGGAAGCTCAGGTACCGCAGTTCGAGTTGTCGATGCTCGGCAGCAATGCTGACGTGCATCGAGTAGCTCTCGAGCCCATCGTCGGACGTTGTCAGGTCAATGAAGGTCCGGATGCCGGAATCGACGAGCAGGTTCACCTTGTCTCTCGCCCTGTTGGCCGTCTCGTCCCCCGGGTATTCGCCGGCCAAGACCTTGTCGGCCTCCACCCACCATGCGTGGACGGTCTCGTCGTGTGCCCAGCGGTCGTGATCGGGCGTGCCGCCGCCGGCGAGGAACAGTCCGGTCGCCAGAGCGGTGATCCGTTCGGTGTTGACGAGTCGGCCGCTCCATGTCTCGGGTATTCCCGAGATGCCCCACCGTGCACCGGCCAGTTGGCCGGTGATTGCTGCGGTCGTGTCGGCGTCGTCGCCCAGGTTGGCGGCGCGGAGTATCGCCTCCCGAAAGTCTGCGGCTCCCGCAACGGCCCAGAGAGCGGCCTCGAGCGCGTCGACGCAGTAGCCGGTGCCACGGATGAGTGGCGGTTCCTTCCGTTGCCACGACCCTTCGACCACGGCGGCCACCTCCCGGTCGAGCGGGCCGAACTGCCAGAAACTCGGGCTCATGACCTCGGCGGCAGGGGCACCCCCGATGAGGGCGCCCGTCATCGCTCCCAGCACTCTGCAGGCGTCAACGGGACGCATCGCCGGATGGGTGGTGCGGCTCGACTCGCCCGACATCTCCGAAGCGGTGACGGGATCCGAGTGCCAGCGGATCGGGACAGCGGCGAGTCGCATGAGTGAGCCGTTCGCGGCCGCGCTCTGGTCGGGGTGCTGATCGAACGCTTCACGAGTCGCAGCGAATCGATCGAGGCTTCGTGCGGTGGCGCCGCCGATGTCGAAACACTTGCCGTTAGAGGAGAGGTACCCGTCGTGGCGCCAAAGGTTGTAACGGCGCAACTGGTCGGCGGGGTCGAGGACGCCCACGTCGAGGAGCGATTCCGCCAGACACAGAGCGAGCGAGGTGTCGTCGGTCCATTCGCCGGGTCGCAGATGGAAGGGACCACCACCGACCATGTCGTCGATCGGTGCGAACGTGCCCGGAGCGCGGAACTCCAGGGTGGTGCCGACCGCGTCGCCACAAGCGAGCCCGACGAGGGCTCCAACCGCGCGGTCGTGTGAGCTGGTGACGGGGTCCGGCATGTGACTCACCTGACTTCGCCGGGGTAGGTCGCAGCGCGAGCGGCGGTGAGCATGGCATGCCCGGGTGCGGTGAGGCGGTGGACACGGCACAACGTGAGCGCGGCAAGTTGCGCGGCGTCGAGGACGTTGGGCGGGTCCCACATGCGCCAGTAGTTGCCACAATCCCCGTCGTCGGTCTCGGGACTGTTCCATCCGAGGCGCGCCAGCTCGAGCTCGTCACGCAGGGTGAGCGCGTCGCCATCGAGGTAGCGATTGCCGACCGACTCGGCGCGAAGCCATTCGCCTTCGCAGGCGATGAACTGCACGAAGCGATTGGTAACGCCGGCTTCGACGACGACGAAGGTGTGCCGGTCGTCGATCAGGCGTGTCAGCAGCTCGGCGAGCTCGGCCGCGAGCGGCTCGGCGTGGGCGTGGTGGAGGCGTAGCCCATCCTCTGCGGAGAGCGGCGGGCGGCCAGCGGGATCAGTCACGACGGCTGCTCACCTTCCTTCTGGTCGCCCCAGAACTGGTCCTGGTCCTGGAGACGTTCGGCGCGGGGCTTGCCGCGCCACTCGCTGGTGGCGCGTGAGGTGCCGGCGAACGCGGCGTGCACGCCCTGCGGATTGGCAAGGAAGTTCGACGTGCTGCCAGCCACCATGCCGAGATCTCCGGCCTCGGCGTAGGAATCCTGGTTCGCGCCGAGGAACACGAACGTCCACCCCCGCGCGGTCAGCTTCGCGATGCGCCCGAACAGATCGTCGCGGGTCCACCGGTGACTTGCGTTCTCCTGGCCGTCGGTGAGGACGACCACGAGCTGGTCGGCGTCGTGCTCGGCGATCGCCTCGGCCCGGTCCAACAGGCCGCCGAGCGCGTCGAGCAGGGGAGTGCCGCCGCGCGGCTGGAAGCTGCCGGGGTGAAGGGGCGCAACGTCGGCGATGGGTCGGCGGTTCACCAGCATCTCCTGCGGGTCGTTGGTGTCGAACTGGATGATCGAAACGATCGCCTCACCCGGCTGCGCCTTCTGTTCGGCGAAGAAGGTGTTGAATCCGCCGACCACGTCGTCGGCGATCGACGCCATGGACCCCGACCGGTCGAGTAGGAACCAGATGTCTGCTCGGCTCGATTCGGCGTCGGTCGCCGGCGGCTGGTGGTTGTGGGTGTTGTCGGTGCTCATCGAGGCCTCCGGGGTAGTGGTCGATCTGACATGAACAGCCTATACCTGACCACCGACAATGAGTCACTACGACAAGAACCACTGGGTAGAGTGAGGCGCATGGCGAAGAAGCGAGGCTCGGCGAAACCGCCCGCGGGGTACAGCCCCGACGACTTCCCCCGCTTCGCCGTTACCGTGGACGTCGTCATCCTCACCATCGCCGACGGCGCGCTCCAGGTGCTGCTGGTCCGGCGCGGTGGCGAGCCGTACCAGGGCACCTGGGCGCTTCCGGGCGGGTTCAAGCGGCCCGACGAGACGCTAGACGAGGCTGCAGCGCGCGAACTCCGTGACGAGACCGGCGTGGCCAGCGCTCGGCGCCTCACCCAATTCGGAACCTACGGCGACCCCGACCGCGACCCTCGGATGAACGTGGTCACTGTGGCGTACTTCGCCGTCCTCGCCGACGTCGGAACGCTCGCCGCCGGCACCGACGCGGAGGATGCTGCGTTGTGGCCGGTGGCCGAGATCGCCGACGGGCGCCTGGAGTTGGCGTTCGACCACGGCCGGATCGTGACCGACGCCGTCGAACGGGCCGGCACCGACCTCGAGGTCAGCGATCTCGCCACTGCGTTCGTCGGACCCGAGTTCACCCTGACCGAGCTCCGCAACGTGTACGAGGCCGTCTGGGCAACCAGCTTCGACCCCGCAAACTTCAGGCGCTCGCTGCTTGCCGAGGACGCGGTGACGCCGACCGGCAAGCGCGCTCCATCGGGCTCCGACGGAGGACGGCCCCCCGAACTTTTCCGGGCGACCCGATCGTGGGAGTCGGCATCGCCGGTGAGTCGACCTCGGACCTCGGCGAAGCCTGCCCGGGCGGACCGCGCTGCCAGGAAGCAGGATCCCCAGAAGTGACCGGTTTGACCCGACTCGACGTCGCAGTGGTGCCGCCGCAGGGCGCGTACGTGGCGAAGCGTTGCCCTGTTCGTGCACAGAACGACTTCGACCCGGCGAGGGACTCCTCGGAGCGGATTGCGCCGACGGTTGCGGAGCGCGCCCGGATGGACGCGGGGAACGCCTTCGAGCGCCAGGTCTTCGCCGGTATCGCGGCGAGCGCCGTGTCATCCGTGACCGTCGTCGGCGACACCCGGGCCGCGGCGCAGGAAGCCACGATGGCCGCGGTCGTGAGCGGCGCAACCGTTGTGCTCGGCGCCGATCTTCCCGACGACCTCGCCGGTCGCCGCACGGGAAAGCCCGACGTGCTCGCACGTGTCGCGGCGACGTGGGTGCCGGTCGATGTCAAACATCATCGACTGACCGAGGCCTCGGAGGGCTCCACGCTGAAGTGGTCGCCGTTGGACGACATCGATCCGCGCACTGCACGCGTCTCCGAGGGGTTGCGATTCCGCCGGGGGAAGCTCGCCGACGACGCGATGCAGCTCGCCCATTACTGGCGGATGCTCGAAGCGCTCGGTCTCGCCGGTGCGCCGGACGTGGCGCTCGGTGGGGTCATCGACCGCGACGAGAAGGTCTGGTGGATCGATCTCGCAGAGCCCCGATGGCGGCTGTGGTGGGCGGACGACCCGGTCTCGACGCTGGGTTGGTACGACCACGAGTTCGCGTTCCGTCTCGACGTCATCGCCCACACGTTGCAGCGCCGCGTGGCCGGCGGACTGCCGCGGAAGGTCGAACCAGTGTGGACCTCGGAGTGCGGAGCCTGCCCGTGGCGCGAGGTGTGCCGCTCCGAGCTCGAGGAGTCGGATCACGTCTCGCTGCTGCCGCGCTCGACCTATCCGAAGTTTGTCGAGCACCGCCGACGCCACCACGTGACCCGCCGCGCGGTCGCAGCGCTCGACCCGGTCACCGCCTGGGTCATGCATGGCGACCTGCCGGGTGGTTCGAAGGTCGACGTCGCCGCCGTCATCGAAGCGGCGGAGGCGGCGACGCCTGAGACCTCGATCGTCGAGCTGATCGGGGCACGTCGAGCCACATGGATTCGTCGCCTCGCAGCGGCCGGCGTGGAATCCGTCGCTGACGTCGGTGTGCTCGACGCCACCACCGCCGGCTACGGCAGCGCGAGCGTCGGTCATCTCCCCGAGCTGATCGATCAGGCGAGAGCTGTGGTCGCCGGAGTTGCTCATCGCCGGCGTGGCGTCGATCGGGTGGTAGTTCGCCGCGCCGATGTCGAGGTGGACGTCGACATGGAGTCGTGTGAGGCCGGCGTGTACCTGTGGGGCACACGGGCGTTGGAGTCCGGCGACGGGTCATCGCCCCGATACCGGCCGTTCGTCACGTGGGAGGAGTTGACGCCCGAGCGCGAATCCGCCGTGTTCGTGGAATTCTGGACCTGGCTGACCGAACAACGCGAAGCGGCCCACGCCTCGGGACGAAGCTTCACGGCGTACTGCTACACGAGCGCCGAGAACACCCAGATGCGACGCATCCTCGCTCGCGACCTCCCGGGCCTGCCTGACCCATCGGTGGTGGAGGCGTTCATGGCGTCCGACGGCTGGGTCGATCTCCATGAGGTGTTCAAGCGGCAGATCGTCACGGGCCACGGCAACGGCCTAAAGCAGGTGGCGCACCTCGCTGGCTTCACCTGGCGTGACGACGACCCTGGCGGCGACCAGTCGACGGTCTGGTACGCCCTGGCGACCGGCGACCCCGAGGCGGACGTCCGTCACGAATACCGGGCTCGGCTCCTCGCGTACAACGAGGACGACATCGCTGCGACGGCGGAGCTCCGCGGCTGGATGGACCGTGATGCTCAGACCTTGCCGTCGATCGGAGCGCGACATGGCTGAACGAATGATGACACACAACCACTACGTCTACCTGTTGCTGAAGCGACCGGCGTCCGAACTGACGGTCAAGCAGCGCTATCTGGCGCGGAACGTCTTGTATGTCGGTATGGGCAAGGGCTACCGGTGGCGAGACCATTTCGACGATGCTCTCCGGGATAACGGAACCGCGACGCCGGCGCGTAGCGGGACGAAGCTGAACACGATCAGAGACGCGCTCGGCGCCGATCCAACCGACGAACGAATCGAGGAACACGCGCTCATCGTCGCCGGTGGTCTCAGCGTGGCCGATGCGTTCCAGCTGGAGTCGATCATGTTGCACCTGATGGGAGGTGTCGCGGCGACCACCAACGTCGTTGCCGGGCACGCAGCGAGGGAGCTCCTCGTTCCGGCCAGAGACGCCCGCGTTTTCTTCGGAGCAGAGGACCTTCTGGTCGACACCTGGGGTTTATCCGGCTCGGGGAAGCTACAGAGCCAACTGGTGAATCCGAGGCCGAACGGCTCAGTTGTATTCATGGTCAAGGGGACCAACAGGACCCTGCCAGAGGAACCGTGGCGTCGCACCAATCGCGCCGGGCGATTCCAGAACTCGAAGGCTATGGAGCGGACGGACACGTCGCCGCGAGCCCGGCGCGGGTGGGATCCCCAGCGTCCGTGGACCGACCCCGAAGCCTGGAGTCGCGCTCGCCGCTACTGGGCGGCGTCGCCGCAGACCATCAACCTGTGGCAGGAGATCATCGACCGTCGCGGCGGCTATCTCGCCCTGCTCGTGGCGGATCCGCGAGACGGCCGCTCGGTCATTCGATACATCTGGAGAATCCACCCCGACGCCCCTTGGGAGGACTACGCCGACAAGCAGAGGAAGTTCGGTTTCCCGAAGGGCGAACTCGTACCCGATCACCCGTGGCTCGGAAAGCGGCCCGTCGACCGGGCATCCGGACGAGGAGCGCTTCGGAGCCCGATCGCGCCGACAGTGACTCTCTGGAATCAATGACATCCGAAGAATCGGTCAGCGCCCCGTCGCTCTACAGGGTCGCACCTCAGCCGGGTCAGACTCGCGCTCAGCGCTGAGCTACTCGCCCTGCGGCGCCCACGGAGCCCACAAGGGCGGGCGACCTCTCGAAGCATGGGAACCATATACTTGACCATATGCTTCGATGGTTGTAGGTTCAGCGCATGGCACAAATCACTTTCGACCCGCACGACATCTCGGACACCCGCTCAGCCCTCCGGCTTGCTGCCCTTTCCCAGGGGCTCGGCCTGGCCGAGTGGCTGTCAACGATCACCTTCCTCAGCGATCCCGACGCCGACACATCGGACACGAGCGCGCCTCTAGTTCGGCTGTGTCAGCGGATGCTCGACCCGGCTCGCTATGGAGAGACCCGTCGGGGACTCGTGCGGGTGATCGCGGAGGGGTCGCCGGCGGAGGTTCCTCGGGAAACGCTGTACGCCGCGGCGAACGCCATCGACTCCACGAAGAACTCCGGCCAAGTCGTGGGGGGCCTGCACGGCAACCTCGAGCAAACCTGGCGCTCGCTTGGCGGCCCTGGAGCGTTCGTCACGACCACACCCACCGGGTTCACCATGCGCGTCGACCTGGCCGAGGTTGTCCTGGCCGTCCTCAACGCCGGCTGAACGGCTGCCCGACAAAGGAGTACGACATGGTACCGACCTGCACCTGGTGTGGAACCGACGAGTACATCGACGATTACGACCCGGCGGAGGACCTCGCGTGGTGCGTGGGGCCAGGCCACATCGAGCCGCGCATGTTCCAACCGAAGGCCGAGGCCAAGGCTCTCGCAGCTGCCAACAAACTCGCCGCTCTCCCCGAGGGCATGGCAACCGAACTCGGGCTGTGGACGCAATTGCCTGCGCTTCTCAGCCACGGTGAGTGGGTCGACACCAACGTGGTGGAGTACCGGTACGGAATCGTCGATCCAGACGGCTACCGCCAGATGCTCGATCGCTGGGGCCACGTGAAGCAGGGACCACGGAAGTACAGCGTCAGCAGCTACATCGGAGCCACTCTCGGTCACCTCTCCCGATCCACGAACGTCACCTACAAGGCTGGTTCCGGAAGCGGCTTCTTCGCGTACAACTCCGCCGTCGGGTTCTGGACACTTGAGCCGGTTCCGGCCGAGACCATCGACGTGGGCTGGAAGCACTTTGCGACCCAGCACAACCTTGACGCGAATGACTGGCCGCTCGCCTGAACCGCTTCGGGGGCCAACTCGGCGCGTGCCTGCGGGCGACGCACACGACGCACGATTGGGCCAGCCGTCCGCATCGTTCTCTGTCCCGCACGAGCGATCCGGCGTGCTCTCGAGTAGCCATATAGCGCAACCAACACCGTGAGGACCAGGAGGGGATGGCGGCCGCGTCTGAGCAGGACCGGAGTCGTGCTACTTTCTCAGCTATAACCGTATCTCTACCGTAGAGATACGGTTTCCTTTGAAGGTGAGAAGATAATGGGACGACCGAAGGGTTCTCCGAACCGGAGCCCAAGAGAACTTCGAGCGGAGGCCAAGCGCCTCAACGAGAAGGCGAACCTCTTGGAAAAGATGGCCAAGCTCAAGAAGGACAAGAAGAAGTAGATGGGGAGGCGGCGCAACGATCCAGACCTCGTCAAGGAGCTCATCGACCGGAGGTGGGACCCGACGATGGGAGAGCAGGAGTACAACGAAAAGTACTTCTCGCTGAGTTCAAGCGACATGTCGAAGGTGGCGTCCGCGATCGACGGCATGGAGTCGGAGTTCTTGGGCGAGGACGAGGACGAGGACTACTAGTCCAGCTCCCGCCAGGTCGCTCAAAGGCACTGCGGAAACTGGGCGCTCCCTACTGCGATTGACGCGGCCCCCAGTAGGGTCTCGCCGTGCTCGGAGCGAGTGGACACGGCGGTGATGTGCGCAAGTGACAACTCGCGAAGGCGCCGTTCATCGTTGCTGGGGAAGTCCACTAGCGACATCCAGAGGGACGAGTCGCCCAGACGGAGGTGCTCTTGGTGGAGCTGAACGGGAGGGAGCGCAGATGACAACAACAGCCGGTTTGGATGACACGGCGTCACTAGGCGCGGATCTTCGTGTGCTCGATGCCGCGGCCGAGCAGGATCCCTCGTCGGTCGATATTGAGGATTACCTCGCGCTCGCCGACCGGGCGGCCGCTGGCGGCGACGAGGATATTGAAGTTCTGGCGCTTCTCGGGGCGGCTGGAATCGTTCGCTCGATCGGGCTGTTCACCGAGAGGGCTGTAGCGGCTCTTGAGCGCGCGGTCAGCCGCGTCGGTGCCACTCCGAGCAACCGGGGTCTGGCGAAGTACAATCTGGCCATCGCCACTCGGGACGGCGACCCCGAGGGGGCGAAGCTACTGCTCGCTGACGCCGCGTCAGCCTTCATTTCTGCCGACGACTTCGGCCGGGCCGCCACCTCGCTGCTCGAAAAGGGAGAGATCGAAGGCGCGACAGGCAATCGGGAAGCCGCACTCAGTTGTTTCGTGGAAGCTCGCGATATGGCCCGCCGCGCCCGCAACCCATGGCAGGTCGCGAAGGCAGACGACCGCATCGCCGCCGCTCACTGGGAGCTCGGCCGCGTCGAGGTTGCGGAGCGACACCTACGTGACGCGCTCGCCGTCTGGGAGGCTGACGGCGATCCAGACGAACTCGCGTGGGCCCGGTACCGCCTCGCTTGGTGCATCGCTGACGATGTCCGCACCAATGATCGGGCCAACGAGACCCTGAACCTCCTCGACCGCGCTCGTGCCACCGCGCAGGCAAACGGGAACCTCCGTTTGGTGGCTGACTGTGACCATCAAGCATCGGCGGTGTTCGAGGACCGCGGCGAGTTCGAGCGCGCGGTCTCGCTCCTGCGCTCAGCGGCGACTGTCTATGACGCCCTTGGCGAGGATCACCTTGTTGCGACGGCGCGCGTGAATCTGGCCGAGAAGCTGATCCTGTTGGGGTTCAGGCTCGACGGCGAAGAGCTTCTGCGGGGTGTAGTCGCGTCGCAGACTGCGGGATCGAACGCTCGCACCGGCGCCGCCTCCCGGCTCGCTCGATGCCTCGTCAGGGCCAATGATGCGGACGAGGCGCTACGGGTTCTCGACGACGTGGAGCAACTTGTCGATCACGACAATCGCCTCGAGGCAACTCGCTACCTGCTGGCTCGTGCCGCGACTTACAACGCCCTCAACATGGTCCAGGCGACGGAGGAGACGGCGAAGCAAGCGCTTGCCAACCTCGAGGGCACGAACCTACCGACCCTGCACGCCGAAGCACTGGAGTTTCTCGCGCGGTGCGCGAACTTCCACGGCGACCGTGCGCGGGCGGAAGCACTCCTCGGCCAGGCGGTCGCGCTGTTCCTCGTCAGCGGCGACGAGCAGCGAGCACGCGACCTCGCCGGCGAGATCGCCCCACCACCGCCCGAGCGGGACCTCACAGACGAGCGCGAGGTCGAAGCCTTCACGGGTCAGTACCTGTAAGCACTCGCTGTTCCGCCCTGGTTCACGTGCCGTTCGTAGCGTCGTACCTTCGCTCGGCGGTACCCACGCCGTCACCCAGGGCGGTGGCAGTCCCGAGGCGTGATCATCGTCGGTGCTGACAATGCCCTGGCCCGGAGCTGAGCTACCTGGCGAAGTCGTCGGGTACGAGGGTGGTGAGTTGGGAGGGTGTCGGGTCCGCGATGGTGGCGAGCCGTTGAGCCTGGCGGGCGACGGCGTCCTCCAACATGGAGCGGACTGTGCGGCCGTTCGCGAAACCCGGTTGGGAGCGCGAGCCAGCGCAAATTTCGACGAGGTGGGCGTCGATGTCGTCAGCAAGAACGAACTTTCGCGCCGAGACCTGGCGACGAAGGATCTCGGCGAGTTCCTCGTCGGTGTAGTCGTCGATCGGAATCGGGCGGGCAAATCGGGATGCGAGCCCGGCGTTGGCCGAAAGGAAGCGGCTCATGTCGGCGGGGTAGCCGGCGGCAATGACCACGAGGTCATCGCGGTGGTCTTCCATCGCTTTCACGAGGGTGTCGATCGCTTCTTGGCCGTAGTCGCCTTCCCTGCCCGAGGTCAGCGAGTAGGCCTCGTCGATGAAGAGCACACCGCCAAGAGCTGATTGCACCACAGCCGACGTCTTCAGGGCGGTCTGGCCGATGTACCCGCCTACAAGATCAGCTCGGTCGACCTCGATGACTTGACCTCTGCTCAGCAATCCCAACGCGGACAGTGCTCGGCCGATTAGGCGAGCCAGCGTGGTCTTCCCGGTGCCAGGGTTGCCGACCAGCACCAGGTGTCGAGTCGTCTGGACTCCAGGCAGCCCCGCGAGTTGGCGTTGCGTTTCAAGGCGAGCGAGATCGACAAGGCGTCGGACCTCGAGCTTCGCGGCGGCCATGCCAACGAGCCCATCGAGGTCCTCCAACACATCATCGATCGTCTCCGCCCCCTCAGACGAAAGAGGCTCGCTCACGTCCTCTGCTGTTAGGCAACGGAGATCCTCTTCCGATCGCGTCGCGAGAGAGTCAAGTCGCGTTGCCTGCCGAAGAAGCGACTTTTCGAATAGGGTGCGAACGAACCTCGCATTCCCAAAACCTGCACCGCGCTGGCACCCGTCTAAGCGAATCATAAGGCTCGTTCGCGCTTCGTCTGAAAGCGTATAACCGGCATCGACGGCCATCTTCACCATGATCTGGAGCAGTTCGGAAGAACTGAAATCTTCAAACAATATCTCGGTTGAGAATCGGGATTTGAGGCCGGGGTTGGCCGAAAGGAAGTGGCTCATGTCGGCGGGGTAGCCGGCGGCAATGACCACGAGGTCATCGCGGTGGTCTTCCATCGCTTTCACGAGGGTGTCGATCGCTTCTTGGCCGTAGTCGCCTTCCCTGCCCGAGGTCAGCGAGTAGGCCTCGTCGATGAAGAGCACACCGCCAAGAGCTGATTGCACCACAGCCGACGTCTTCAGGGCGGTCTGGCCGGTGTACCCGCCGACAAGATCGGCTCTTGAGCACTCGACAAACCTGCCGGTACGCGACACTCCAAGCTCCCTGTAGATCTGTCCCAATAGGCGGGCCACAATCGTCTTGCCTGTACCAGGATTGCCTAGAAACAACAGATGGTTGGAGATGCCGCTTGGCGGCTGCCCAGCTGCTTCGCGCTCGCGTTGGATCCGCTGGAAACTGACCAACCTTCGGACCTGCTGCTTCACCGAGCTCAAGCCAATCAGTTCGTCCAATGAACGTTGCGGGTCATCGATGTGCTCCGGCGCTCGGACCTTGAACCGCCACCTGGCTTCCTCTTCCTTTCCGGCATTCCAGAATGCTTGCATCGCAGAAATGTCGGCGCACGTTGGCCAACCCTGGCAGAACAGCACTTCGAGCGAGAGCGCTCTTGAGGTTGCGACGAGCTCCCGTGCCGAGTCGGAGGTTCCGTACTCTGGGTACCGGCTAAGGAAATGTCGAAATCCTTCGGCCATTTCCGGACTATTGAACATCGACTTGACAGTCGCGATGAGCAGTGCAAGATATTCGCTCTCGGCGGCTGCATCGTAGTCGACCCGGCCAGCGTCCTCTATGCAACCGGCGACCATCTCCAGCAGCTCGGTCATGACATCGAAGTACTCGCCGCTACCCTCTGAGTACTCCAAAGCCTCTGGGCTCGGTCGGTAGTTGACGATAGTTTCAACGATCCGCTGAAGATGGCGAAGTCCACGAAGACCATCATGAATAGAGATCGGATGGCGTTGAACGGAGGTGGCGTACGCACGCCAGAGCAACATCGACACGGCGATCGAGCTAAGTTCGTGAACGATCGGAGTTGGGATCGGCTCAGGGTGCTCCGCTTGGTTGAAGGCGTCGAGGCAACCCGCATACAGATCCCGCAACCTTTGGAAGCGGCTGCTGATCGAGTCGCTGATAGGTGGTAGTCGAGTTCTTCGTGGCTCGCCCGATCCTAGGTCAGGCCCTTGGGAGAGCTCCTCATAGAGGGCCGCCAACCCGGTGTCCCCGGAGGGTCCGAAAATGGACTCGACGTCTTGGATCAATCTGCGATTCGCGGCACTGTAGGTTTCGACGAGTGGGACGGCTGGATTGTTCCGTTGAACTTCGGTGATCATCGCTAGAGATTGCTCAAGTCGTGCGAGTCCTCGAACACGCATGAATTCGACCTCCGGCGGATTCCTCCAGTCCCAGCCGATCTCGTGCCACATATCGTTGGCGGAGTTGACCCATTGGGAGATGAGCTGCCACCAAGACGAAACGGCTGGTTCGAAGAGTGGGCCCTGCCTCCCTCCAAGTAGTGCGCCCACTACGACCAGTGCTGCGTCCGTGGCAACGCGGCGGCGAGCGGCGAAGTCGTCATCGCTACCACCCGCCAGCACGTTTACGAATGGCTCGATCTGGTCCAAGTAGTCCTTGACGGGGGAAGCGAGGCGGCCCGCCGATCTCACCCTTCTCGCGGCCACCCACCATTCCCTCGCGGCCGGCTCAAGCACGCGAACGTGATCCTCCACGACCCAAGACTTCAGCCAAGGCCGCTGTCCGCCCGAGGCCGGCCCTTCCATCTGTCCTACCTCCAGTCGACCGTCAGCCATCTCGACGACTCTAGGAGACGCAATCTCGGAGCCGATGATGCTGGTCAGGGACTATGGAGGGGCCGCTTCAATGATGACTGGCGTGAGGAAGAGGACGGGCCGGCCGCGATTTCGGCAGGTCCATCCCATCTGTGGGCTTCCGCCGCGGGGAGGATGGAAGCCATGGCCCATGAAGGTACCTGTCGAGTTCAGGAATGGCGACGCGGGCCCGACGGCCGGATCGGCACTCCAGCACGTCGCAGCTGCCGCCCGACCGTTCGAGGGTCAACCCCAAGGGTGACAGCGATCTCGTCAAGAGTTTCGCCTCCGCGATATCGGTCCGCGACGTGCGAGACCTGGGTCGGTGACCATTCACCCAGCCGAGGTACGTTCCCGCGCCGCAGCTGCGCCATCACCGTCGTCCGGTGCACGTCGAACCGCTCCGCGAGTTGCGTCACCGTCGCTCCAGCCCGGAACTCGCCGATGAGGACGTCCACCTCCTCCTGGCTCATGCGACGCGCCCGATGTGTCGAGCGACGCAGCCCATCGGAATCGATGTCAGTGGCCCGAGCCTTCCTCGGCGACATGCCGAGCCTCTGAACCGATTCATGGTTCGAAAACAGTCCCGCCAGGGGTACCACGAGCGAAGCCCCTGGTGAGCAGCCGAAACGGCTGCAATTCCAGGG
>CAZVVS010000017.1:0-25732 GCA_964630585.1 uncultured Gordonia sp. | reverse complement strand
ATCCTCCTCCTCCTCCTCCTCATCCCCCTCCTGCTGATCTCCATCAACCGCATGAGCCAGTTCTTCGGCGCCGACGACCTCAGCACCCAGAGCGTCGACGCCGGCTTCGCCCAAACCCGAGACCAGACCACCACCGGCGGGTCCAAGTTCAGATCTACCCCCGTCAACTCACCCCTCGACCTCCCCGTCGCCGCGGTCTCGGTCGTGTTCCGCCCCTTCCCCTGGGAGATCCGCAACGCCACCACCCTCGCCGCGGCGCTCGAAGGCGCGTTTCTTCTCGTGCTGCTCATCGTCAGCCGTCGGTCCCTCGCCGCCCTCCCCCGCCAGGTGCTCCGCAACCCCTACCTCGCCTACGTCGTCGGCTACAGCACCCTGTTCATCATCGCCTTCTCCAACATCGGCAACATCGGCATCCTCGCCCGCCAACGCACCCAACTCCTCCCCATCCTCCTCACCCTCCTCGCCCTCCAACCCCTCAAACCCGCTGCCCACCGGTCCGCGGTATTCACCCGGCATCCAGAGCAGGCACCCACCGGGGGCACCTCAGCAAGGTCGTGGTGACAGCGAGCCAACCCGGAGCGTTCGCTAATGTGTCGTTTCGTCCCTCGTCGGAGTGCCCTCTTTGCCCCCCAAGCTCAAAGCCATCGCCAGCCGCCGTTGGCCGTTTCTCGTCCTCATCCCGGTGCTCACCGGCCTGGCCATCTGGTTCGTGACACCCGCGCAACCGACCGACGACGTCGAGACGTTCCGAGCCGAGCGCACGATCGCTATCGACCTGACGAACGGCACACCCAGCTTCACCGACGCTGAACAGGCAAGCCTCCTGGCCACCGTCGGGGCCGTGCCTGCCGCCGCGGCCGAGACCCTGGGTTATCGAGGCAACCCCAACCGGCTCGCCCAGGGTCTGGACGTCGAGACCGACTCGATCACCTACACCATCAACATGAGCGCCGTTCGTCCCGCCCCCACCGAGGCGGAAGAGTACGTGGATGCCTTCGCCACCGCCTTCGTCGAGGTCGTCAACAACCAGGGCGAAGCACAACGTCAGGCCCAGATCCAGCGGCTCACCGACCAGCGCGACCAGGCCTCCCAGCAACTCGCCGCCTTCAACACACAGAACGCGGAGGCCCTGGCGAACCCGTTCGGCCCGCCGGACGAGCTCCGGGCGCAACAAGCAACGCTGCAACAGGCGGTCGGCAACCTCACCCAGCAGATCGATGCGCTCCAGATCACGTCGACCACGCCGCAGACGACGTACCGGGTGCTCGGGCGCCCGCCGGCCGAGCGGGTGGCCCCGCCCACCATCTCGGTCCCCCGCCAGCGTCCGCAGCGGGTGGCGTTGACCATGCCCTTCGCGTTCCTCCTCGCGATCGCGTTGGTCTACCTCCTCGAGAAGCTCAGCCCCCGCATCGACGTCCGGGAGGACATCGCTATGGTGTCGGACCTCCCGCTGCTGTCCGAAGTACCCATCCGCACCACCAAGTCGTTCCGCAAAGCCGAGGTCGATCCGTCGGAGTCGTTCGAGGGCGCGTACGCCGAGTCCTACCGGGCCCTTCGTTCGAGCCTCGAGTATGCCTCCGGCACCGAGAGCAAGGGCTCGGCACCGGTGATCATGGTGGTCAGCGCCGTGCCCGGCGAGGGCAAGTCGAGCACGGCTGCCCACCTGGCCATGGCGTATGCGGAGAAGGGCAGCGAGGTGATGATCCTCGGCGCCGACTTCCGCAAGCCCACCCTGCATCGCGTGTTCTCGGTGCCCCGCGAGCCCGGCCTCGCCGAGCTCGCCACCAAGGAGGGCGTCGAGCCCGACGACGTGGTCCAGCAGACCGCCACCCCCGGCGTCAGCTTGGTGACGAGCGGCCGGCCCACGTCGGTGGTCGCACCCCTCATCGGCAGTGCGTTCCGGATGATCGAATGGGCCCAGGAACGAGGCAAGGTGGTCATCGTCGACACCGCCCCCATCCTCGGTGCCAACGATGCCACGGAGCTGTTCCGGGTCGCCGACCACGCCGTGATCGTGCTGCGAGCCGCCATCTCGAGCGTGACCGGCACGCGCTCGATGCTCGACGTCCTCAGCCAGTACGACGTCCCCACCCTCGGCTTCGTCCTGATCGACAGCCCCTCCCAGCGCTCCGCCAACTACTTCTATCGCTACTACCGCTACTACCAGGCCGACGAGAGCGAGAACACCTCGAACGGCGCCCAACCGCCGGCTTCACGGCCGAAGTCCGGCCGCCCCGCTGCCGACGTTCTCCGCGATCTGGAAACAGTCGCACTTCACAGTGAGACCAGGAGTGGCGTTCCGGATACCGCCGGCGAGGCCGAGTAGCTCAAGCACCACATCGGTACCTCGAAGACGCGATGTCGAGGCCTCGCCGAACGGCCTCCTGCAATTCGCGGAGCCAGTGAGAACGAAGCTCCGTTTCCTGGGTCGTCGCCTATGAACCACCAGTCGGCCGAACTACTCTAGTGATCAAGGTGCCCGATCAGCTGCTTCCCACCTGAGAGGGACGCGGCGCGCCGAAGGGAAGACCCACCGCGAGATCAGTAGGTGCCTGAAGCGCACGTCACCCGCCAACTCGGAGCGTCAGGACACGAGCTACGAGATCGGCGGGCTAGTGACGGCATACCCGTGCTCGACGATCATCTGACCCGGACTCGGCGTAGTCCTCCCGATCTGGCGGAGCCCACGTACCGAGACCGTCAACATAGCGGTTGTACATGCAGACGGCCGCCGCGATGAGCACAGTGTCGTGGATCTCGACATCGGTTGCTCCAGCACTCCGAGCACCGTTCACCAGCTCGGACGTGACCTTGCGACCGCCTTCCTGCACAGCGCCGGCGATGCGCAATAGCGCCTTTAGCTTCTCGGAGATGGCAGCGCCATCCAGATCTGAAACGACCGCCTCGACGGTGTTCCACCCGTCGTCGACTTGAAGAGCGGCGAACGTCGCGTGTGACATGTGACAGAAGTGGCAGTCGTTGAGCTTCGACACGTGCGCCGCGATCAGCTCTCGCTCCCCGCGCGTGAGTGTTGACTCGTTGCGTAGCAACACCTCAGCGAGGTCGTTGAGAGGCCGAGCGGTTTCCGGTCGGAAATGCATCGGGCCGAGTATCCCGGGGAGGCCCGCGGGGAGGTCGATGTGAGCCATTCTCCTCTTTCGTGACTGGTTGGCGCTTCGGCGGAGGGCTACGCTAGCCGTGAGTCAGGATACCTATGGCAACCGTCGCGCCGCCGATTCGCCGAGAAGGCGGTCATCTGAAGGCCTTTGGGCGAGAGTACGTCCTCGTCGGGCCATCATTGAGGGACAGCCGCCTTCACGTCGCGGCCACCCTGCTGACCGTCCAGGTCCTGGGTCAGACGGTGATCGAATGGGACCTGTCGATCACCCAGATCCTGCTCTGTTTCTTGACCTGCCTCGTCATCGAGGTGTGCTTCGTGGCATGGCGCGACCGGATCGTGGCGTGGCCGGCCAGCGCGATGCTCACCGCAAACGGCGTCGCACTGCTCCTTCGTGTCCCGGGCACGGAGCATGGCGACTGGTGGAGTGCGAACGGTGGCTACATCTTTGTCGCCGTCTCAGCCTTCGCGGTTCTCACCAAGTACGCCATTCGCGTCGCGGGCCGACCCTTGTTCAATCCTTCGAACCTCGGTCTGGTTGCATTCTTCCTGCTCCTCGGGAGTGAAAGAGTCGATCCTCAGGACTTCTGGTGGGGTCCGTGGTCGGTTGGGCTCGCTGTCACCTACGCCGTGATCCTGACTGGCGGGATCATGGTCACGCGACGGCTACGCGTTCTTGGGCCCGCGCTCGTCTTCTGGGGCACCCTCGCCCTCGCTCTCGGTATCGTCGCTGTGTCCGGCCACGCGATCACGGCTCGGTGGCATCTCGGGCTCCTTCAAGGGACTGAGTGGTGGTGGGTCGTCGTTTCTTCACCGGAAACGTTGATCTTCCTCTTCTTCATGATCACCGATCCCAAGACGATCCCTGAGGGCCGATCGGCTCGGTTCGCGTTCGCAGGAGGAGTCGGTCTACTTGGCGCGGCGTTCGCTGCGCCGCAGACCACGGAGTTCGCAACGAAAGTCGCGATACTCGCTGGCCTAACGATCATGTGCGCGTTTCGGCCCGTGCTTGAGCTCTTGCTCCCAACAGTCCGATCCGACCAAGAGCCCCATCGATCAGAAAGGTCGAGGCCAGGTCCCGTGGCCAGTTCGATCCTGACGTGCATCGCCATCGCTGGCGTTGCCGCGCTGCTCGTGACCGCAGGCGGTCCCTCCCGGAATCTCCTAACAGGGCACCGGGGTGGCAGTGATCGCCCGGAGGTCGCGGTCGGCGACGTCCCGCCCATCAGCATCGACGCGAACGTGGACGGCGTCGACGCCCATATCGATCAGGGCGATGCCGATGCCATGGCTCGCGACCTAGTGGAGGATCTCGCACTCGAAGCCGAGGCCATTCGGTTAGGTGATCCTCACGTCGCCGAGCTCGCCGCCAGCGGAGTGCGACTCGAGTCCCTCCTCCTCCAGGTGGAAGCCGGCGGACCGGTTTCGGTGCCGCGTTATCGATTCGATGCGCTCAGGCTCTTCCTGCACCGCGATCTGGCAGAGGGTCAGGCAGCTCCACGACTTGGCGTAGAGGCGTCGGGCGTGGTGCGCCGCGACACCGCCGTCCAAGGCAGGGTGGTGCCCGGAGGCACCGAGCCCTTCGACGCGGTATTCCTCCTCACAGAGTTCGACGGGCATTGGCTGATCGACGATCAACGACCGGCGGCGGCGTGAACGACGGTTCGCTGCGAACCAGCAGCCGAGCCCTTGCCCTGTTTGCGGGCTTCGGCGTGGTGGTGGCCGTCACCGCCGCCATGTTGTTGTTGTCGATCACCGCGTTGGTTCCTCTCGCTCGTCTTTCGCAGGACTGCAAGAGGCTGACGCGGTGATCGTCGCGTCGGGCGGACCCTTCGATCGCTACACCACTACCTAGGGCATAACTCCCGATTGCTGGAGACCACGGCCAACTTAGGTCTCGCCGATCGCCGGAGACCTGAGCCGAAGGGCGCAGAATCCATCCGGGTTTGGGTAATCTGGCATGACCCAAAGATGGAGCATCCACCCATCGACCAGTCGGGCATCCGACCCGAGCCGCGCGCAGTCGGATGCAGTCACGTTCTCTCCACGGGCTCGCGTCCCGTCAATACACACGCCCCGGTGCTCGTGCCACACATCTGCAGACCCGGTGTAGCCTTGTGGCGGGTAGGATGAGTCGCTGATCACGTAGTTCACAACAGCCAGGATACGTCCCTCATCGTCGCCGCTGGCGGCCAGCAATTGTTCAGGGGCAGCTGGGTCGAACACCCCGTCCATGCGGGACCAGTTGACCAGGTGAACATCGTCGCTTCCCTCATCTGCGTGCAGAGAGACGAAGCCAGCGGCCTTGGCGTCAGCTACTGTCTCGTAAGGAACAGATGCGCGCAGCACACGGTACTCGCGCTGTCGAGTTCTTCGCTCAATCGGGCTTAGGGTCACCTGCGGTACCGGAGCACTGCGACCATGGTCTATGGAACTGCTGCTTGTAGCGCTCTCTCCTCCCGGGCGGGCGGCGTCTGGAACTTCCGCGTTGCCTACAAGGGTGTACGCGCTCAGGACACCCACCATGAAGGCAGAAGTCGTCCAGCCTGCGAGCCTCAGCCAGGGCGATCTAATGCTGCCCATCGTTACCGCCCCTCGACGTGACCCGGGGGTCCGCCACCGATAACGTCGGCGCACCGTGCGCTCGACCCTGTTCCGAAGTCTCGCAGTCGTGTTGGTCTTTGCGTGCACGTTCGTTCTTGTCCTGATCTTGGTCGCTGCGCTTACCAGCGCTGGAATGTAGAGGCGCTCGCCCCGAAGCCAGTCATCGACATCATGGGTCTTGCTGCGTCAGCGTGAGGTCGTCGCCCGGACGCAGTGGCTGGTGCGAGGTGCTCCCGTCGGGCCACGTGATGACCGCTGAGGCACCGTCTCCGACCACTACCTGGACTCGCTCGCTGCTTTGACTCTGGAAGCCCTGCGTCGTCTGCACGGTAACGTAGTGAGGCTCAGGTCCGTTCGTGCGGATGCGAGCGCCCAACGCCGCGGCGCCAGATGCAAGACGGAGCCTCACATGAGCGGTGGTGGCACTTGCCGCAGGATCGCCCCGCCATAGGAATGGCCGCTCACGAGTGTCGATGCCGTAACGCTGATCCCAGGGCGGGAACCCCCCGCGGCTTATGAGCAGGTCATCGACACCGTCGTGGTCGAGGTCCCCTACCGCTGCACCATGGCCTCGGCTGTCGCCCATCGTCGAGCGCATTGGCTCACTGCACCGCTCGAATCGCACCCGCGTTGCATCATCCGGGAAGGCGCAGAACATGATGTACGGACTCGCCCGTGAAGGATCTCCGGGGCCGATCACGACGTCAGGGTAGCCATTGGCATCGATGTCGCCCGCGAGGAGACCCATCGTATTCTCCGAGCCCTCGTCCGGTGTTCTGGTCGCCTCCACCGAGTGGGCGATCGAAATATCGCGGTCCAATCCGAACATCAGTGTTTTGATCCCAACGTCACGGGTGTGCGCCTCGAAACTTCCATCGCCCCGGCCCAGGAACAGCACATCCTGGAACCACCAGCGTCCAAGCCATATATCCTCGTTCCCATCCTGGTCGAAGTCGGACGAAGCGCTCACAAATCCGTCCCCCAGCCACCCGTCGATCGCTGGTTGGCCGAACGCATCCCTGGTGACGTCGGTGAATCCATGGCCGTCGTCGTTGCGGAGGAGCCTGGAGGCAATATTGGCGGTAATGAAGATGTCCAAGTCCAAGTCGTTGTCAATGTCGAGCAACGTCGGATTGTGGAGGTCTCCTCCTTCGATCTGCTCCACTCCGAGCGCATCGGCCTCATTCTCGAAGTGGCCTGAGCCGTCATTGATATACACGTCGAGGCGCTCCCCGGTAACCACGGCATCCAAATCGCCGTCGAGGTCGAGATCCCCCCAGGAGATACCCCACCACGGCTCGGTGGCCCCACTCATGCCGCTGTCGGCCGTGACATTGGCAAAGTGACCATCAGAGTCCAGCCGATTCTCGTAGACGGCTATCTTGCCGGATCCCGTGTTGTTGCCGGTCAGCAGGATCACGTCTGGGTCACCATCGTCATCGAAGTCGGCGAAGGATGCGTTGCCGTTCATCACGGTATCTGATCGATCAATACCTAGGTCCCACGGCTCGAACCAGCCCCTCACGTTGCGAAACGCTCTGGAGCCACCAGAGCTGGAGCCTCGGAAGCGCGTGTCCGTGTCAGCGAAAAAGATGTCGTCCCAACCATCCCCATCGAGGTCGATGAGTGATACACCCCGACCGTACATGTTGACAGCGCTCAGTCCGCTGGACTCGGTGACGTCTCTGAGGCCCAGCACGTGTCGGTTGGGCGGGGCATGCAAAGTGCCGGCCGGTGCGGCAGACGGAGCCGGCTGGGCCGGGCCAGAATTGCTGCCGACGACGGCGTTTGATGACACCTCGGGGCGCCCCTTGCCAACGGCCACGACAACCACACCCATCGTGAAAGCCACCAGGGCCGCGACGAGGACGGGCACGATCTGCTTCGAGTTTGCGCCCGCACCACGATCCTTCACCTTTGTCGACCTGTCATCGCTGCGACCGCCGCTCATCGTGTGCCCCAGTCATGACTTATGGTGAAGTGACGATGACCCCCAGCAGGGCCATCATCAACGCAGTGGCGTGTTCCGGTCCAGAAACCAGCGTCGGCGTGTCGCTGAGGTAGCTCTGGGCGTAGACACCACCGGCGCGCCGGTGCCCGTGCACACCGTTGGGTTCGGACAGCCAAACTCATCCACTCCTGTCGTTCGAGTTCCGACGCTGGACCATCCTCGAAGGCCGACAGTAACGCGACTCGCTCACCCGAGAAAGCGGTCGAGGTCTCGCTGGGGCTGCCGCACCCGGCCCGGACTCGACGCGATATCCCAGCCGCACGCTCAGTGACCCGAGCCGGCAGGTCGCGGGCCAACGTCGAGGCACTAGGCGCCGCTTACGATGAGGGAGCGCGTCGGTGGCGCGAAGGGCGGTCGGAGTTCGTCTCGGCCGTCGAGCACCAACAGGGCTTCCGTGAATGCTGGCATCCGCTGCTCGGAGGCCCGGGACCGGGAACCCGCATCGAGGTCTCGCTCTCGGTCTAGTGTGCATGGGCAAGCTATCCGACGACGGAGAGGCGACATTGTCAAACGAAGAGCCCGACCCGGCCTCGCCCGACCTGGTTGCTCCGGAGGCTCACCTCCCCGAGGCTGGCTTGGGAAGCGCGCCGGCGGGCCATTCCGGGCCTCGTGCGGGCCGGATGGCGCGCACCATCTTCTTGCTCCGGTCTTGCGCGCTGGCAGCGATGGTCGCAGGACTGGTTGCCGACGTGGTGTCAAGATTCTTCAGCGCGGGAGACTCTGTTCCGAGGTTTGGCATAATCGCCACACTTGTGGCGGTTCTTGCCTTCGGTCTGGCTTTGGCGCTCGGTCTCGTCACACATAGGGGCATCGAGCACGGGAAAGGTCAAGCGTTCGCGTTTGACGTCAACAGCCTGGCTCTTCTAGTGCTCAGTTTGGCGATGAGGGCGGCGTACTGGGAGATTGGCATGGGCACGCCGGTCCGGGCAGCGCTACCACTGGCCGCAGCACTGGGCATCCAGGTACTTAGCCTGTGGGGTCAGCGGGCATCGTCAGGGACCCCTGCGGTTCCTGCCACGTCACAGCGCATGCCCTCACCCAGGGTGCGATAGGTCTTGTCCTGGTCTCGCCTGAAACTGAATGTCGACGGGTCTGGATTAGCCCCTGGCAATGTCGAGCACCTGGTCGGCTGCGACGTCGATGAGTACCTGGGGTTCAGCCCGACCAGGCCAGTAGATCTCCAGCCGGTCGACTTTCGGTGCCGAGCCGAGCCCGAAGTGCAGGTCCGGGGGTTCGCTGCTTTGGAAGGATCCCCCAGAGCGCACCTGGGCGGTCTGAGCGAGGGAGCCGTCTCCTAAGGTGACCACCACGCGCGCTCCGATCGCGAATCGGTTCGTCGTCGTGGGGTCGCTTAGTCGAAGCGTGAGCCAGCGCGTGCTTGGTCCAGCGGGAAGATCATTCCGGTAGAGGATCGGGTCGGCATTCGTGTTGGCGAGCAGCAGGTCCAGGTCGCCGTCGCCGTCAACATCGAAGGCCACAACCGCCTTCGAGTTCACGCGGTCATCGATGCCAACTTGTTCGGCAACCTCGGGCCACGGTTCGGTTTCCTGGCCCAGCCACAGCCGCGTGGGATCGCCGTCCATATGTTGGTACAGTGCCAGATTGGGCTCATCAGCTTCTGCGACGTTGTCACGCGGTCGATCACGGTAGCCATTGACTGCCAGCAAGTCGCGGTGACCGTCGCTGTTAAGGTCGGCGGCTGTCGCACCCCAGCCCCAGATTGCGTCTCGAACTCCCAACCGATCGGTTGCATCCGTGAACCTGCCGGCTCCATCGCCAAGGTACAGGCGATTGCCCGAGCAACCGATGCTGGGGGCGACGATAGGGCACCCACCCTCAGCCGTGGGGTAGCGGATGCCGGTCACGAACCAGTCGAGGTGGCCATCACCATTGAGGTCGTCGACTACCGACCCCATTCCGTTCTCATCGGAGCCAACCCGAGCCTCGCCTGTGATGTCAGTGAATGACCCGTCGCGATCATTGCGGTAGAGCCGACTCGTGCAGAAGTCCCCCGTGATCAGCAGGTCGTCCCACTGGTCGCCCGTGACGTCGCCGAAAACAGGCTGAAAGCCGACGATCCGATCGAAGTCAACACCTGAAGCTGAGGAGCCATCGACGAAGTGGCCGTTGCCGTCGTTCAGCCACAAACGGGACCCGCTTCGCTGGTCGCTGAACACGCCGCCTGTGGCCCGCGGCTCGCCACGAACTGCTGACGCCTCACAGAGACCTGGGCCCTCATCGTTGGCTCGTGTCGGATCGAGCCCGGCGATGGTGCCCGTGGCGCTGTCCTGCATGCCTAGGGCTAAGGAGTACCACTGAAGTATGACTAGGTCGAGATCATCATCGTGGTCGATGTCGTTGAAGGCTGCTCCGAACTCCTCATCCCGGCCACCGGTCTCGTCAGACAATTGAGCCGGAATGCCCCGAGCAGCGGCTTGGTCCGTGAAGACTCCCTCTCCATCGTTGACGTAGAGGCTCGTCCCGGATGTCCCGACACCGGTGACAAGCAGGTCGAGATCTCCGTCGCCCTCGATATCCGCCCAGACTGGCGCCGCCGAACCGCCGCTCGGTGCTGGAGTACCGCCGGTCCCACTCACGTCGGTGACGTCGGTGAACGAACCATGCCCGTCATTCCGCAACAGCCTGTTGGGCATCCCTAGGCGAGTGAGATAGACGTCAAGGTCTCCGTCGGCGTCGTAGTCGGCCACTCCTCCACCTCCAGTCATGGTTAGCGCATCCGTCGGTTCCATTAGTGCTTGTGGCGCCGCGATGCCGCTCTCTTCGCTGATGTCGGTGAAGGCGAGCCCCCGCGTGATTTCGAGGTCTACAGGTGTGGTCTGCGGCTCGACAGGTGCGGGTGCGGGTGCGATGGATCTTTCGGCGGTATTCGCGGTTGTCTGGTTGGGTAGTGTCGAGGGTCCTTCTCCCACGGCAAACAGCCACGCGGCTGCGAGGGTTGTGACAGCCGCAGTGCCGGTGAGAATCTGGATCCGAGAGATACTCGCCATGTTCCGATTCTTGCTCACCGAATGAGGTGCCGTCAGGTCGGCGACCTTCCCGCCCAGACCTGCTGCATCCCTGTGGCGTCAACGGTCATTGATATCTCTCCGCTCGCGGCCGTTGGGTCTTCCCCCTGAGCGGTGGTGTGAACTCCCCAGCGGTGGCCAGGGTGTGAACCGTCCTCGTCGAGCTGCTTGCACAGCCATGCCAGGTCGTCCCTGTTATCGTTGTCGATCACCGCGTTGGTACCTCTCGCTCGTCTTTCGCGGACTGCAAGAGGCTGACGCGGTGATCGTCGCGTCAGGCGGACCTACGAGTCCCTACACCACTTCCTGGCGCACAACTGTGGCCACGGCGCTCGGAGTTCCCGCTGCGTAACATCGGTCGACGTGCCTAGAGGGATCACGTGTTGGCGGGCGGTCGTCGCTGCGGCCACCTTGTTGGCCAGTACGGTCGCCTGCACTGACGACTCGGGTGACAGCACTCTCTGCGTCGAGCACGGTGTCGCGCACGACATGGCCGGCCATGAGGACGCACCCCCTACTCCAGCGAGCTGCGACATCACGCCGTCGGACCGGCGGCGCCTTGTCGCGCAGCTCATCCGGGCCAGGGCCGCCGTCCACGACCTCACGACCCTGGCTATGGCAGAACGAGCAGGTTTCGTCGACGCCGACCCACGTGGTCGGGACGCCCCGGGTAGCGCGCACGCAGTCATGTGGAACCGCATGGACGCCCGCTTCGACGTCGACGAACCGGAGCAGCTGCTGTTCGACGGCCACCTGCCCACCTCGCGGTTGATCGCGTCCGTCTACTACTTGGTCGGGCTTCGTGACGGTGCCCCACATGGGTTCGCCGGTCCGCTCGACGTATGGCACCAGCACGCGAAGACCTGCTTAGCTGGCCACGTAATGATCGCAGGTGACCACACGGACGAGGCCGACATGTGCGCGGCGCGTGGTGGCGTCCTCGGCCGATACGACGGCTGGATGCTCCACGTCTGGGTCGCACCCGGTACGTCGAACGCGGGCGGCGTCTTCGCCGTCGAGGGACCGGGATACACGCCGTCGTGAGGTCTCGACGGAACCGGCATCGGTCGCCTGGTCGCCGCTACGTTGACCGTCGCGCTGCTCTCGGGCTGCGACCGGCCACAAACGGCAGCGCCGCCTCCGCAGCGAGTCGAAAGCTTCAGCGACAGGACAATGGTGATCGCTGCAGAGGGTGACCCCGCCGGGTGCGCCGCCGCAGGCGGTTCCGCCGGCACCCTCGACGGGCGGATGGTCGACGCGTGGGTGGTCCCCGGCGTGGGGAACGAGGATGGTGTGTTCGCCGTCGGCCGACGAGGCGACGGGGGGTGAGTGCCGACGATCGTCCGGAGGTCGTGCACGACTCTGCGATCGGCGTCTCTCCGCTGAACGCCGCGCTGCTGGTACGCCCACCTGACGAGGACGACCCGGTGGAGCTCACCGTCCATCGGGCAAACGCCGCCCTACGGTCGGGCGCCCGGCGCCTCCTGGACACCTGGTTGGCCGGTTGGGGCGAGCTCGAGGAGGAGGTCGTTGCGCTCCCCGTCCACAACGACCTGGGGACGCAGCTGAGCTCACTCGAGCGCTCGTGGTGGGATCACCTGCTGTTCGGCGCTCCGCCACCCACGTCATGGACGCTCCGGCGGGGCCCCGAGCGCTACGACCCGCGCGCCAGGCTGGTCTTCGTTGACCATGGGTTCGACGTCGTCCGACCTGAGGCGCGCTCGATCGCTGAGGTCGTGGCGTCCGGTGCGAGCGCAGGCCTCGTTGGCTGCGACCGTCGCCTTCCTGCCCTCGCTCCGCTCGTCGCGGCGGTGGAGGCCGCTTGCGGTCACCCAGTGCATGTCGAGGTGGTGCTGGTGGGCCACGACGGGATCGAGGTCGTTCCGGGTCCGGCCCGTGTCGTCCTGACCGCCAGCGGACGCATTGTGGTTCAGGCCCATGGCGGCGAGGCGGTCGACATCGAGGCCGACCAGGCGGCGATCGTCCCTCGCGGGTGCGCCTGGCGGATCAGACCGGAGGCAGTCGCTCTCGTCGCGGTCCTCGACCTCGCCGAGTGGACGAACCGAGACCTCGTGGACCGCCTGGTGGAGCTCGCGATCGAGCGACCGGTGCTCCGGGCTGACGTTCCCTACGACCCGGAGTCAGTGACCCTCGGTGAGCCGCAGGCGCTCCGTCTGGGATCAGACACGTTCACCGACGAGCTGCTTGCGCTCGCCGGCTCGATGTCGGTCCGGGATGAGCTCGCGCGTCGCCGAGCCCACCTGCCGTGCCGATCGACCGGCCCCGCGCATGACGCGCTTGCGGGGACGGTGCGGTGGACCGCCCCGGGCGGCGTGATGGTCGTGCGTGCCAGTCCACCAGGGATGGCGCCGTCGCTGGCCGTCGGAGGACGGCGCCTCGACCTGGATCGCCGGGCGCTCGAGATTGTTGCCCAACTGGCGAGCGGCGATCACGCGCCGGCCACCGGCTCCGCCGTCGAGCACGAGCTGTGGCGATGCGGTCTGCTGGAGCTGTTGTGATGGGCACGCTCGTGGAACGTCGTGGCGGCACCTTCACACCCCGCCTCCCCGACCCGAGGATCAAGGCGGAGCGACCCCTCCACGAAGCCAACGGGCGCGGGCGTGCTCTGGCCGCCGCCGGCGTGCGGCGCGCGCTAGCGGTCGACCTCGACGCCTGGGCACAGGAGAGCGACGCCCACCCGTTCCGAGTCCACCACGCCGCTCCGTTCGCCGCCGAGATCGACGCCGCCGGGCTGGTGCACCGACTGCTCGAGCGCGGCGCTCTCGCCCCGCCCAGGGTGAAGGTCGCCCGGGACGGTCGCCAGCTCCATGCAGCCGACCACCCGCGATGGCGGTGGGCCTCCGATGGTCGGCTCGACCACGCGCTCCTCGACGAGCTGCTCGACGAGGGCTGGACCGTCGTCCTGCAGGGCCTCGACCGCCACGACCTCGGTCTCACCGAGCTCGCCGCGTGGTGCGAACGGGTGATCGGCTGGCGCGTCAACATCAACGGCTATCTGAGCCGGGGCGACGGCAGTGCGTTCGGACCGCACTGGGACGGCCACGACGGCCTCGTCGTCCAGCTCGCAGGCTCCAAGCGGTGGGCCGTGCACCAGCCTGTGGGACCGGCACCTAACCGACGAGCGTTCGACGACGCCATCGACCCTCGGGTGGCCTGGGACGGCGTGGTGCGCCCGGGCGACGTCCTCGAGCTCCCTCGTGGCTGGGGCCACGATGCCCGAACCGCGGTGGCAACCAGCTTCCACCTCACGATCACGCTCCCTCGGGTGGACGGTCTCATGGCCGCTCGCGTGCTGGCGTCAATGTTGGAGCCCGGCTGGCTGGACCTCCCCCTCGGTGACGTCACCTCATGGGTGACCCCGTTCCGGAACGCTCTCGCTCACGCCACCTCGACAACGGGCCTTGCTGACCTCCTGGCCGCGTTCCGGGCCTCGGTCCCGCCTCGCCACCTCGACCCAGGCCCACCAAGCGCGCCCGGCGCCGGTCGGCCGGCCACGGTGACGTTCCCGGCACCGGGGGGAGTGGTGATGGGATCCCCGCCCGACGCGCCGTTGATCCTGATCGCCGCCGGCGTGGGCTACGCTGTCGATCCGTCGGCGATTCGTGGGCTCGCGCCGCTGCTCGACGGTGGGTTACACTCGGTCGGAACCTCGAGCGGACCCGAGGTGAATGATGCCATGTCGTCGGGGCTGCTTGAACCCGGAATAGGACATCTCCACACCCCCGATGAAGCTCGAGACTTGTCCATCGCGAGGCCCTAGCCCTATCCTCACCTATGGGAATTGAGATCGCTATGCTAAGCTTAGGATTCGAGGTGGAGGGCTGATGTGGGAGGCTGAGGACACGCACATCGACCCGGAAGCAGTTGCGGACGAGGAGACTGACGCAGCGCGCTTGTCGCGCCGGACCGTAATCCAGGCAGCGATCGCCGGGACCGCCGCGGCGGTGGCGTGGAGCGCCCCGCACATCGAAGGGTTGTCGGTCGCGCCGGACTACGCCGCGGCGGCGACCTGTACCGGCGGGTCGATCACCCAGGTAACGAAGAACTCCAACGACGACTGCTGCGGCAACCAGGAGTGCTGGGGCAACGGCAGTTGCTTCGCCTGCACTGGCAACGGCTGCGGCAGCGCCGGCTATGGGGCCAACGTGTCCGGCCAGAACTTCACGCTCAACGGCAACATCGGCGGCGACGTCAACGGTGACAACGGGTTCGTGAACCTCACGGTCGGCGGCATCGACCCGCCGTTCCAGAAGTGCACGGTGAGTATCGGGGGCAACTGTGACAACGGCGGTTCGTTCCGCACGAACGGCAGCAGCGTCGTGTTCAACAACGACGGCACTATCAACGGTGTCCTCGTCGATTGCCAGGGTGGCGGCAGCTTCACGCAGTCCGATCCGAACGGCCAGATCCGGATCAACATGACCTGCGTGTGCAACAACACTGCGAACTAACCGAAGTCCGCCTGGTGGCCTACCGGGAGTCCAACCGCCCGCTCGCGCTCCGTGCGGCGCGCAAGATCTGGCAGTCCTGTCTCACCATCGTCCGCCAGCAGGTCGGACGGACGCAGCGCGAACCCCGGCGCCCGGAGCACGTCCAGTCCTACACGGTCGGCGACGCGTGCGTCGAGGTAGCCCTGCCGGACGACCCCACCGTGGTCGACACCGTGAGCTGCGCGCTGCACCACCTGCCGCCCGGGACCCCGCGGCCGACCCGGCATCGGATCTCGATCTCGCCGACCGACGACGGCACCTACGATCTGCGCTCGACGACCGACGGCTCACTCCGGGCGATCCGACTCGACGACTTGGGCGGCGCGATCACCGACGAGATGATGCGCATCTACCTGGAGACTGACCATCGGCCGTTGCACCTCCACGCCGCAGCGGTGGTCGACGCCGAGCACCGAGGCATCCTCCTGGCCGGTCCATCGGGCAGCGGCAAGACTGCCCTCGCGCTCTCGCTAGCCCACCGTGGCCTGGGCTGGGTGAGCGACGAGATCGTCGCTGTCGACGCCGACGGCCGGATTAGCGGGTTCCCCCGATTGCCGATGGTGAAGGCGCCGGACGTCCGCCGGCTCCGACGCGTCCTCGACGGTGTGGACGCGCCACCGATGGACAAGTGGTATCCCGATCTCCGCGCCCTCGGGTTCCGGATCGATGAGGAGGGGGGTGCGTCCCTGCTGGTGATTCCGCACTGGTCGCCGGGCGGCACCGGCGCCCACGTTCCCGTCGACCCACTCGTCGCCATCGAGCGCCTCCTGGTCAACAGTTTCGACATCGCCGTCGCGCCGTCGGCCGCCGTCCCGGCGCTCGTCCGGATGGTCGCAGGGAGCGTCTGCCTCGAGGTCGACTACGAGGATTCGGTGGCGACCGCGAGGGATCTCGACGAGGTGTTGCAGGCGGCGACCCACTCCGCTCCCCATGCCCTGACGACCTCGGAGAATCTCGTGCCCGGCCTCGACGTTACGATCATCCAGGTGCACGACGGCGCTCGATCGCTCCTCTACCATCCCGTGAGCCGCTCCATCCTGCGTCTCGCAGGACCCGCCGCCGCCGCCTGGCGGGAGCACGTGGAGGCCGGAGCGGAGAACCCGTTTGAGCCATCACTCCGCGAGGCGCTCGCCTCGTTGGGGTTCCTACCGAAACTGCAGCATGGAACGGATGACCGAGATGCACCCTGATCTCGTCGCGGTCGCGCTGTCGACGCGCCCGATGCCTGCCGCAGATACCACCTGGCGGCGGATCGACAGGGGTATCGTCGTCTGGGGTGACAAGAGCCCGCCGGCGCGACTCGGCGACGTCGGCGGTGCCGTCTGGCCGTTCCTCGATGGCCGGACGCCTGTCAACGAGCTCGCCGAGGACGTCGCGACCGTCAGCCAGCACGACCTGTCCATGGCACGGGAGCACCTCGCGACGTTCGTCACCGACCTCACGCTTGCCGGGCTACTCGACGGGACGGAGCCGATCGTCAAGACCCTGCAGCGGCTCTACGCGCCCGCGGATCCGGCCGAGGTGCCCGACGGGGAGCCGGTGTACTACAAGGTCGACGGGGTCGAGTACGTGTCGCTCACGGTCGAGATCACCAACTCCGACCTCGATCAGGTCCTCGACGAGCGGCAGTCGCCCGCCGAACTCATCCCTGCCGACTCGTGCATGGGCCAGAAGATGCGGTTGGGGGTCGAGGGCACCCTCACGCACCTCCTGCTCGACGGCGAACGCGTCTCGATCCGGACCAATGGCCCGGCGATCGCCGGGATGATCAGCGAGCTGGCACCGGCGGCGGAGGAGAAGGGACCCGTTGGCGCGTTCGTCGCAAGCATCGGGGCGGATCGGGGTGTGTCCGTCCATCGGATCTACGACGGGAACGCCGTGCTGTCAGCCGTCACCACCGACCCGCAGGAGGCTGCACGACTCGCCATAGTCGTCGCGGGCGGGCGCCATCCCACTGTCCGCGACACCTATCCGTTCGCCCTCCGAGCACTCGTCCGAGGCGACGAAGCGATCCTCGTGCCCTCGGGATTCGTCGACCACGCCCCGGGCCTCATCCGTCGTCTGCGGCGAGCACGGTGGTACGCAACCCCCATGAGCCGCCTCTCGATCTCGGAGGACGCCTCGACGATCCAGGTTCCGGGGGGCGACGACGGCCCGATTCCACCGGTAACTACCGTCGACGGCCAGCGGTTGTGGGGTTCGTTCCGACTACTCGGTTCAGTGGTCGTCGGGAACAAGCAGGCCGAGTACGACCGGTCGCACATGGTGACGCTGCTCGCACGTGAGACGGCCGCCACCACCGCACAGGAGCGAGCGCGCTTGCTCGAGCGGCTCGACACCGCCATCGCTGACCGACCCCACGTCCCGGTCTTCGCCGTCGACCGCTCAGCAGGGAGGATCGTTGCTCGGATCGTCAACACCTTCGGCTGACCGCCCCAGCCGGGGACTGCGCTGCGGTGCGGTCCTGGTGATGATACTCATCTTCGCGCCGGCATGCGTCGAACACCCAGCGGATCGGCCCGAACACTCAGCGGATCCGCCCGAACGCTCAGCGGATATGCCCGGGTTCGTAGAAACCCACTGCCCGGTCTCGACCGCGGCACGGCGCACTGCGCTGCGAGCGGGCGTCCGCTGGCTTCGCGCCGTCTCCCGTCCGCGAACCGACGCCGCATGGGTGCTGCGCACGGTCGCGAGGTCGCATCCGGAACTGCACATCGCGCCGATCGATCCCGATCGGACCTCCGACCCGAGCGCACCGGGACGAAGCCTCGTCGATCCTGGCGCCTACGATGCCCCTCCCCCCGCAGCGACACGAGCGGACCAGGCGCTCCAGCACGACGTCGCCGTGGCCTTCACCGCCCCCGGACCGTCTCGGAACGCAGCGCTCGACGCGTTCACCGCGCAGTCCGGGCTCGACGGGTACGCGCTCACGCACCAGTGGTTGAGCCTGTTGTGGGCGAAGGAGGTGGGCGGGCAGGTCCCTGACGCGCTTTGGGATCGTCGGGAGCAGTTCGCTGCGCGGGTTCGCGAGGACCTCCGCAGCACCTCCGCGCTGGACCTGTACGCCGAGCAAGTTGCGCTCCTCGTCAACGACGGACCGCCTCCGACAGAGGCCGACACGGAGCGCTGGAGCTGCCAA
The DNA here is from genome assembly GCA_964630585.1 of uncultured Gordonia sp. Lineage (GTDB taxonomy): Bacteria > Actinomycetota > Actinomycetes > Mycobacteriales > Mycobacteriaceae > Gordonia. The sequence continues at coordinate 7,323 of CAZVVS010000017.1, read as the reverse complement.
ATCGTCGCGCAGCAGCGCACGGACGGCTCCTGGCGACCATCCGGCAGCGTCCTCCAGCAGTATCGCCTCGGCGCCTACGCGATCGCAGCGGAGCCGGAGCACACCACTGCGCTGGCGGTGTGGTTCCTGAGCGGCATCGACGTTCTCGCTGCACGATGATGGGACGCCAGAGACGGGTCCCTGCCACGCACCCACACCGAGGCGACGGCAGCTTGCTCACGAACGTCCGCACGGGCCGAGTGCTCACGATCGACCGCGCCTGACATTTGATCAGGGCAAGGCGAGAACGACGCCGAACTCGGGCTGATCAGGGTTCACGACTTCCAGCACGGAGAACGACACCAGGGTCCGGGCTGCGTCGAGGCATACTGCCTCGTTACCCATCACCGCATCGAGGTCAAGCCGGTGGGCGGCGCCGTCGAACAGCGGAAGCACGACGTCGAGGGCCTCCCACCGCACCTCGACGAACTGCCCAGCTGCCAGGAACCGCACGACCTCATCGTCTTCATCAACGAACAACAGACCTGATCCGGTGGCGTAGCGCACCGCAACAGGCTCGCAGGGCCAGCCCGCGAGGAACCGGGTTACGTGGCGCAACCGATGCGTGGCGCGAGGTGCCAAGTTGGCGAGAGCGGCAGCCATCTCCCCGTCCAGCGCCGCGAGCCGCGCTCCGCTGAGGTCGTCGGACACCTCCGAACCCGTCGGGACCGCCTCGTGCACGGAGGGAGCGAACGGCAAGGGGCGCTCGGAAGGTGTGCCGGCGGCGTTGAGTCGGCTAGCGAGGGCGCGGGCGATCTTCTCACCGTTGGCGCGGGGGATCGTGATGGTGAGGTGCAGCGTGAGCTCGTCCTGCGCGAACACCTCGTGACCCCAACCGCGTGGGACGTATAGGACCGAGCCGGGTTCGAGTGAGCCCTCCCACACGAGCTTCCCCGTGATGTGGTCGTCGTGGATAGCGCGGTGCATCGAGAGCCCTGCTGGTTGATGCACCACCCACCGCTTCGCGCCGATCAACTGGACGATGATCACCTCGTGGTCATCCCAGTGCGGCCCGAACCCCTGCTGTGGTCGGTATCCCACGTAGGCGTTGATGTTCACGTACGAGGCGAAGGCCCGCTCCAGATGTTCTACCCACCGCTGGACCACCGCTTCATGTGACTCGATACCGTCCAGGACCAGCGTGTAGCCGGCATCGAGCGACTCCCACGCCACCCCGTTGACCACCCCCGATCTCCCGGCAGGCACACTCCGGTGACGAGGAGCGACGCGAGCCGCATCGTCGGCCTGTCCTTCCCGGACAACTTTGAGACGGGGGTGCAGCAGATCGGCCCTGCCGAGGATCCGATCCAGCAGCTCCAACGGCTCCCCCAGGCTCGAGATCGCAGGCCCCGCCGAGCCCACGAGCAACGTCGCTGCGTCGGTGGTCTGGACCATCCGAGGCAGATCGAAGCCCGGGAACAGGTCCTGGAGCACGCTGCAGGACACCGCCCAAGCACGCCGGTTCACCTCCGCGAGGAGCGCTTCCGTGACCGAACCGTCCAGGCGGGGGATCCGCCCCGCTGAGCCGGCTGGCAGGTCGCCGACGGAGCAGGCCCTCACGCGCGCTCGATCCAGCCCAAGTCGAGGAGCGCACGTACCAGGCCTTCGCGGGTCGATCCTCCGAAGGGTGCCAGGTCGTGGAGCCCGCCATCGAACAGCTCGGCCACTGCGACGACGTCGTCGTCGGGAAGGAGGATGCGGTGGCCGAGCGCGACCACCGCTAGCTCCGGAGCGGCACGCTCCTCGATAACGAACCCACCGGTGACCGAGGAACGAACCGCTCCCGCCATCGGGCCGCGACCGGCGCGCGCGCCGAAGCGATCACGGTGCCGGGGCGGCATCACGGCCCGTCCACGAGCGATGGCGCGTTCGATGCCGCCGTCGTCGGCAAGCCTTGCCAAGGCGTCGGCGAAGTCGTCGGCGTCGGCCGCCAGGGTCGTGTCGTACGCGTAGATAGGTCGGTGCCGGTCATACGGCAGGTCAGCCCGCAGCAGGGGCCAGAACACCGCGTCGTTCAACGTGTCCGCGAGGACACCGACATTCGTCGTCATCCGCACCGACATCAACAGTAACGTGGTGAAATCCTCCCAGGCCTCCGCCTCGACGGTGAACGACCAGCCCGGTGGGATCACCACGCCCTGGCCGGCTGTCAGCAGCCGACCGCCGTCCTCGGTCACGGGTCCGGGGGCCGGCCGCCGAGCCGAGGTCTCCCCGGACGACGCCCCAGCCACCAGTCGCACGCGTGCCTCGCCGCGCTCTACGACGAGCCAACGGAGCTGACGGTCGCTCGACTCGACGAGTTCGGCCGAGGGGACCCCGAGGCACACGTCCAGGCGACAGGTCGAGCCGAACACACGATCGAGATCCTCGGCCAAGGCGTTCAAGCTCGGGTCGTACTCGTCGACTCCCAACACCAGGAACCAGGCACCCTCAGCGAGCATCGACGCAAGGTGACCCACTTGCATCTTCGTCGTGCCGTACGGGCTGCGGTCGACACGGAGCAGCCCGGACACGGTTCGACCTGCGTCAACGGCGAGCCGGATCCGCTCGGGCTGGCAGTCGTGGATGACGCAGAACTCCTCGCAGATGTCGCCAAGATCCGCCGACGCCAACCAGTCGGGCGCGACCGAGAAGCTCGGATCGGGCCGCGACGGATCGTCCATGGTGAGCAGGTCGGTGACCTGCGTCCAGGAGCGCAATCGCTCGAGGGAGTTGTCGAACGCGCGCTCGTTCGCGGCGGCCAGCGCCTGCTCGCCCGGGCGTCCCGATCGGCTGGGGAACCGGAGCAGCGCATTGGGGCTGATCAGCTCAGCGACCGCAGGAGCGCCGGGGGCGTGTTCGCCAGAGCCTTCCTCCACCGTGCCGATGTTACCGACTGCCCGTCGTGAGCCGCAGATCCGTACTCGGTGCCACACCCCTCACACGGTCGTCGGAACCGGAGACCAATCGCTCCGCAGGCGGAGCAGGCCGAGGCGATGGAGCGCGACCGACACCTGGTCCAGGCGGCGCGGGCCTCGGGGCGACGTGGGGCTGGCGAACGCCGTCGCCATCGGTGGCGGGATCGCTGCCGACACCGCGCCCAGTGCCAGCCGATGAGGCGCACCATCCGCTCGCTCTTCGATCCACACCCCGCCAGGCGCCCACAGGCGGAGGCCCTCTCGGTCGACGCGCTGTTCTAGGTCAACGACCTCGGCCACCGTCGGGACGAGGACCGGGCGGAGCTGCGCTGCGGCCAGCCATCGAGCGTGCTCCAGCTCCGCCGAGAGATCGACCTGTCCGAGCGCTCGCTGCAGCGATCGGGTGTCAGCGAATGTGGAATCAGGACCCACGCCGTCGGAGAACGGGCGGTACGGCACGTCCTCACGCAGTTGGGGGACGCGCCCGAGACGACGGGCGACGACCGCGCTGAGATCGACCTGACTGGGCTGCACCAGCTCCACTTCGAGCCATGCCACGGGTCCGACCGCGGGTGCGATGTGCAGGCCGCACCCCGCTGGGACGACGACGGCGATGCCTGGCTCCACCTCGCCCAAACCCCGAGGACGGCGCCGGCCGGTCAGAGCGTCCCGCTGCTCGATCGCCGGGTCCATCCGGCCCCGGAGGGGCACGATCAACCGAGCGTGGGCGACCTCGCCATGGAAGGTCGCCGGACCTGGGGTCGCAGCCAGGACGAGGCGGGCCGTGCACTGCGCCATGAGTGCGGCGGAGAGCTGGTCGAGAAGCACCGCAACCGATCGCTGGTCCTCGAGCTCGAAGACCAACAACGCGCCAGGGACGTCGAGGGCGTCGGACGGGCGAACGATCGCGGGCGGCTCCGGAACGTCTACCAGTGCGACACCGTCCGCGATGGAGATCGATTCGAGCGTCGAGGACAGCAGGTCGGGCAGCGACGTGGCGAGGAGCCACGGGGTCTCGGGCAAGTGAGACCGCCACCCGAACCAGTCCACGTCATGGACGAGCCGGCCCACTGCATCAACCGCGCCCTCGCCTATGTCGTCGTTGAGGTCGGCCAGTGCCGCCTCGACCGCACCACCCGACGGCGACGGCGGCCGAACTGTCGCGAGGGGGTCGAGGTCCAGCACGGTGGTTCGCAACGAGGTGGTCACCGATCCCACACTCCCGTCGGTTCGGGCTCGAGGACCCCGACGAGGAGGAGATCGGCGAGCAGGGCATCTACCTGGTTCGACGCCCCGGCGGCCGCCACCACCAAGTCGTCGTAGGAGGTCGGCAGACCAGAGGCCAAGACGGATAGCACAGGGAAGGCCCATCGCTCGACCCGATGCCGACGGCCGGCGAACGCGAGCACCGGGGACTCGGCAGTCGACGCCGCCTCGTCGACGAACACGCCTCCGGGCACGGAGAGCCTCACCGCGTCGGGCCGCCCCTTCGCCAGCACGGACATCCGCTGACGAGCCCGGCTCGGCACCCGAGCACGCCACCAGCTGGTCGCCGCCTCGACGAGATCGGGCCACGCGTCGGTGAGCCGACCAGCTGCTCCGAGGAGGTCGGGGTGCGTCGCAGATGCGTGCTCGAGCACGAGCGATGCAGACGGGACCCGGCACGGGAACGTGAAGTGGATGGACATGTCCCTGTTGCCGCTCACTCGATGACCCCACCCACGCGGCACCCGGAGCCACTCGCCGGGCCGGAGCACTCCTTGCCAGACCAGATCGGAGGACACCTCCCACGAGATGTGGCCCCGATTCGGGAATGGTGCGCTGGGTTCATAGACCTCCCACGCCTTGGTGCCGGCGACCTGGAGCACGAGGACATCGTGGTCGTCCCAGTGGGCGCCGAAACCAGGCGCCACGCCGCGGCTGATGTACGCGTTGATGCCGGACCGGGTCCCGACCACCCGCTCGATAGCCTCGCAAAGCGGGCTCAGCCGCGGGATCACCTCGTCGATCCCGAGGAGCACCAGCGTCGAACCACCGTCGAGTAGCTCGGCGACGCGTGTGGCCTGGAGACGCCACGGGCTGTAGTCCACGTGTGGCTGACGGTGGACACCGACCGGCAGGCGATGGTTCCGCGGGTCACCACCCGCGGCCATCGCGCTCCTCGGCGCCTCGACGTCGTGCCAGGCCACCACCTCATCGATCGCCGCAGAGCCAGCGAGGCTCGGCAGAACCCACTCGGCCGCACGGCCGTGGCCGAGCTCCGGCCGGTCCGTCCGTTGCACCAGTCGCGCGAGATCCATCCCGGGAAACGCGCTCACGATGTGGCGATCGGCCGCGGCACGACCGACCGCCAACGACGCTGCGAGGGCCACCTCTTCGGGCCGACCGGGATCGGGCAGACGGAGGCGGTCAGCCACGTCGACGTCGCCGAGCGGCGCAATCGACTGGAACTCCGATCGACGTGGCAGCACCCGCGTCGGGGCGGCGATGCTGGACGAGCGGCATGCTGGGGCGCGCTCCGTTGCAGGGGAGAGTTCGATCACACCAGCACGCAGCAACGCGTCGACGAGGGCATCAGCGGTTCGCACGTCGCCGACTGCCTCCGCTACCGCAGCGGCGGTGGTCCACCCGGACGTGGCGAGGACGGCGAGTCCGGCGAGGCCGGCAGCCGGCATCGTGACCGAGAGGCCGCACAGAGCGACCTCGACACGACCTGGATCCGGCGGATCCACGGTCAGAGCGACGCCGCCAGGAGCCGACAGCCGGAGCGTCTGGTCAGGTCGTACGCCCTCGACGACGCTCCGAGCGGTGTCACCGAAGCGCGGGTCGGCGCGAGTCGGGATCTGAGCGCGCCAGGCGGCTCCCGCGTGGCGCACGGCCGACGCGGTGAACAGGTCGGCGGGGTCGACCACTCCGACACTCCCCCCGACCCCCCCGACGAGCGACGGCTGCACCCCGACCTCGAAGGCAAACGGTGCGACGAGCCGGCTGAGCGGGATCGTGGCGTGCAGGGCCAACTCGGTAAGGTTCTCCACCTCGTGCCCCCACCCCCGGGGGAGGTACAGCAAGTCGCCCGGAGCCATCTCGACCACGAAGGCGATCCGATCGGACGTCCGATACGGCGTGTGGCCGCGAAGAGCGAGCTCTGCGACCGGCTCGTACACGGTCCACCGCTTCCGACCTCCCGCTTGGAGGATCACAACATCGTGGTGGTCGTGGTGAGGTCCCCACCCTCGCCCGACGGGAGAGCCCAGATAGAGGATGAGACCAGACCGAGCACCGACGACTACCTCGAGGGGCTCGACAGCGGAGTTCAGGCGGGGGATCGCCTCGTCGATGCCCTTCACCACGACGGTCGCGCCGTCGCACACCGCTGCCACCACACCCGCCGGGTTCGCCCTCCTCGCCCCGTAGTACGAGCTCATCTGGCGCCGCATCGACCCTTCCGGTAGGAGATTCCGGTCGATCCCATCGCGGGCGTAGATCAGGCGGGAGGAATCGGTGCCCGACCGATCGTCGCCCAGGTCGAAGTCGGCCACGTACTCATCCAGGCCTCGCCGCAGGTCCAACCGGTCGAGCTCCCGGGCCGAGAGGTGGCCCCGCCGCGGCACGGGTGCGGCCGTGGCGGCCACGATCTCTGCGAGCGGCAGGTCGCCGACGAGCGCCCGGGCCTGGCGCTCGGCGTCGATCCGGCACTGCGTAAGTGTCAGCGCGAGCGGACGCTCGGCAGCGACCGCACCATCGGGCGACCGCAGACGACGAGACGGATCGATCCCGGCGACGACGACGCCTGCGACACCGACGGCGACCGGGGTCACCGGTTCAGAGGCGCAGAAATGACGAGGATCGTCACACCGAACGCTGCCAGCGCGATAAGCACGGCCTGACCTGCCCCTCGTTCTCCAGAAACGTGATCGCCACAGCGGCTCGGTCCCCTCCACCCGGCGTCCGCCGGTGGATCAGGGTAGCGGAGGATCGGCGGGCAGTCCGCTCGGCGTGTCAACGGCGGCGGCGGCCATTCGAGGTGCCGGCTCGGCTCTGCCCACTGTCGCTCCACCGACGATCTGGGGTATGAATGAGTTCGTCGTTGCATGCTGCCATCGTCGTTGCACCCGCGTAGGACTCCATGAACCTGTATCCCGTGAAGACGACCATCGCCGGCCAGATCCTCCGGAACTGCCGCCTGGTGGCGGCACCCGAGGGCGCCACCCTGTGGCGGTGGGATCGCGACGCCGGGCAGGCAGTGGTCCTGCACCGGTCGCCGGATCAGCCGCAGCGAGTGGGGGCATCGCAGTCGTGGCGGGGGGGGCCACCCAGGGGGGGAGCCCCCCCCGGGGGTGGGGGGGGGACACCCCCCGAAAACAAAGAGGGAGCCCCCGGGGGGGCG
>CAZVVS010000016.1:0-25939 GCA_964630585.1 uncultured Gordonia sp. | reverse complement strand
GCGTTCGTCGCCAGCAGCACCGACGGCTACGACCAGATCGAGTCGGTGACGCGCGGCGTCGACGACAAGCAGGCGGTCGTGCGGTTCCGTGGGATCTGGGCGTGGCCCGACGGGCTGTTCAACACTCTCCTGCACCCGAAAGTCGCTACCGCCGAGGACTTCAACCGCTCCTACATCCAGAACCCACACCCCGAACTCGGCGCTGGGCCGTACACGGTCGCGTCCTACGACCGCAACGCCGGGATCGTCGTCTTCGAGCGCAACCCCAGGTGGTGGGGCAAGCGGGGCAAACTGGACCGCCGCGTGTTTCGTCAGATGGAGCCGCAGGCGGGCATCAACGCTTTCCGCAACGGCGAGCTCGATGCGACCGGCGTGGGCAGCAAGGACTACCGCGCCCAGGTCGTCACGATGACCGGTATCGACGTCCGGGTGTCGGCCACCCCCGCGATCTCGTTGCTGGTGCTCAACCTCGATACCCCGGTGCTACGTGACCCACGGGTCCGCCAGGCGCTGTTGGACGGCATCGACCGCGCGACGTTGGCCCGGATCCGCTTCACCGGCCTGGGCTACACCGAGGAACTGCCTGGCTCGTTCCTACTGTTCCCGTTCCAGCCCGGCTACCGGAACAACGTCGGTTCGACGATCACCTACGACCAAGACCGGGCCCGCCGACTGCTTGACGAGGCCGGCTGGGTCGGCGACGGTATCCGTCACCGCGCCGACCATCCCGACCAACGGCTCACCCTGAGCCTGCCCATCCTGGGCGACGACGCGACGTCGACGAACATCGCCCGCGCGATGCAGGCGATGCTGCGTCAGATCGGTATCGACCTGGCGATCACTGTGCGGCCCACCTCCGACTTTTCCAAGGTGGTCGTCGGCAAGGAGTTCGACGTCTTCATGATGGGTTACGCGTCGAGCGATCCCTATGGAGTCGCCTACCTGTGCCAGATCTGGTGTGCGAACTCGCAGTTGAACCGATCGGGCGCCGGCACTCCCGAACTCGACGCGCAGATCCGCGGAGTGCAGCAGATCCCCGAGCCCGATGCTCAAATCGCTGCAGCCAACGACGTCGAGGCAAAGGCCTTCGGGCAGTTCTCCAACCTGCCGCTATTCAACGGCCCGACGATGGTCGCGGTGAAGAAGGGCCTGGCCAACTACGGTGCCGGGATGTTCTATGTCGGGCCCGTCGAGGACATCGGCTGGGAGAAATAGGCCCCTAACAGGGTGGGACAAATGTCCAACAACTGGACCGTTGACCCGCGCCGCCAAGGAGGGGGACCTATCATTCATGCATGCCCGCCGACTGGCCGATCGTGGAGCGCGCCAACGAGTTCCAGATGATTCGTGATGCCTTGGTCGGCAAGGGCGAGGCCTGCGGCATCATCCTGACCGGCGATGCCGGCGTCGGAAAGACGACGTTGGCCCGCCTGGTCACCGCCGAGCTCGGCGGTGCGCGCTGGGTGGCCGGTACCGAATCAGCACGATCGATCCCGCTGGGTGTGTTCGCGCACCTGGTCGGTCCGTCGGCCAGTTCCGATCCAGTCGCCTACCTCTCCGCGGCCCGCCAGTCGCTGCTTTCCGACGGTCAGACCATCATCGGGGTCGACGACGCGCACCTGCTCGACGAGCTGTCGGCGACGCTGCTGCATCAGTTGGCGATCGACCGGGCCGTGCACATCGTCGCGACGGTGCGCAGCGGCGAGACCGTGCCCGATGCGGTGACGTCGCTGTGGAAAGACCGCCACCTGTTGCGGCTGACGCTGGCCCCGTTCACCAAGGAGCAGAGCGTCGAGCTCGTCGAGTCCGTCCTCGGTGGTCGGCTGGAGGGCTTGTCGGCCGATCTGATGTGGGACGCGTCGGGCGGCAATGCACTGTTCCTGCGCCACCTCGTCGACGGGGCGATCGAGGCGGGCACCCTGCGTGAGTCGAAGGGTGTCTGGCAGCTGCGCGGCCGCACCGCCATCACCTCGGAACTGGCCTCTTTGCTCGAGGGACGCATCGACCGGCTCGACGACGAGGTGCTCGCGGTGTTGGAGTACCTGAGCCTGTGCGAGCCCGCATCCTTGGACGTACTGGTCGAGTTGACCGGGGAAGCGGCGGTCGAGCGCGCCGAGGCTCTCGACCTGGTCGGCATCGCACGCCAGGGATCGGTGCTGGGCGTGCGCTACACCCACCCGTTGTTCGGGGAGGTCATCCGCCGTCGGCTCGGCTCGCTCAAGGCCCGGCGACTGCGCGGCAAGCTCGTCTCGGTCCTGCAGGCACAAGGCGCCGACTCGGCCGCCGACCGCATCCTCATCGCGGATCTGGGACTCGACAGCGACGTGACGATCTCCGCCGACGACCTGGCCGCGGCGGCTCGCGAGGCCCTCACCCTGGCGAACATCCCGATGGCGCAGCGTTTCGCGCAGGCGGCGGTCGAGGCCGGCGGCGGGCTCGGCGCGGTCGAGCCACTGGCCCGTGCGCTGATGTGGCAAGGCCGCGCCGACGACGCGGAGAAGGCCCTCGCCGAGTTCGACCCGGATGATTTCGACCAGATCGAGCTCGTCCGCTGGGGGCTGTTGCGGATCGGCAACCTGTTCTGGGCGATGGGCGACGCCCAGCGGGCGGCCGAGGTGCTCGACGAGGTCGCCGGCCGCGTGACCGAACCCTGGCTGGCGCTGATCGTCAAGGGCCTCACCTCGGCGATGGCGCTGTTCACCAACCGTCTCGCTGAGGCAATCGCCCTATCCGACGAGGTGCTGGCCGATCCGGCAGCCACACCGTGGGCAGTCGAATGGGCGGTGTTCGGTGGCAGTCTGTCGCGGGCGTTGACCGGGCGGGGTGACGAGGTCGCCGCACTCGCCGCGAAGGCCCGCGACGCCGAGCGGGTCACCGACGGCCTGCTGCGCTTCCCTGCCGGATTCGGCGAAATCCTCGCCCTGACCCTGCCAGGACATCTCGACGACGCGGAGAAGGCGGCGCAGCGCTATCTCGACTTCTCCTCGGCCGGGCACTACCTGGGGTGGGCTCTCTCGGGGATCCACGCCGCGGAGGTCTCCGTCATGCGGGGCGATCTGCCCATCGCGGTGGCGCGCCTGGATCAGACGCTGGCTGCCCTCGGGGAGGGTGGGGCCGCTGCTTCATGGAGCTACCCCGCATTCATCCTGCGGGTCATGGCACTATCCGCTCTGGGGCGGGGTGAGGAGGCCGGAGTCGCGTTGGACACGGCGCGCGCCGCCTACGACGAGCACGTCGCGGTCTTCGGTCCGAGCCTCGCCATTGCCGTCGCGTTGCAGGCGGCCGGCGAGGGGATGTTCAGCCGTGCCGCGGACTTGGCGGTGGAGGCGGCGAGTACTGCCGCCGCGAGTGGCCAAACGGCGATCGAAGGCGAGGCGTGGCATCTCGCGGCTCGGTTCGGGTACACCTCCCCGTCGTCGGTGGAGCGGTTGGCCGAGCTGGCCGAGCAGCTCGACGGCCCGCTCATCGGGGTGTACGCACGGCATGCGCGCGCAGTTGCCGACGGTGATGCCGCGGCGCTCGATGCCGTGTGCGATGAGTTCGAACAGCTCGGTTACAAGCTTGCCGCCGCAGATGCGTCAGCCCAGGCCAGTGTTGTGCACGCGGAGAACGGCGCCCGCGCGGCGTCGGTCGCCGCGGCGTCGTTGGCGAACCGGTTGGCCGCGCTGTGCGGCGGCGCGCGGACTCCCGCGCTGGTCGCTGCGGCCCAGCCGCTGCCGCTGACGGCGCGTGAGCGCGAGATCGCCAACCTCGTCGCCGCCGGGTTGAGCAACAAGGAGATCGCCGACCGGCTATACGTATCCGTGCGCACGGTCGAGGGGCACGTCTATCGGACGTGCGCCAAGCTCGACGTCGCCGATCGCGTGGAGATCGCCGAACTCATCCGCGGCGGGCACTGACCGCGCTACGCCGCCGGGTTCGGCCAGTGGCTTACCGCGCGAGCTTCTCGTCGAGCCAGTCGAACATGCGCTCGTCGGTCAGCGCCCGCGCCATCGGCTGACAGTGCCAGTCCGCCCCCTCAGCGGTGGTGAACCGGACGAGGCTGGCGATGCCGTCGCGGCACATCGCCGCCAGAGCTTCCGACTGGCCGGGCCAGAACTGCTCGTGGTCGGGGTCGGTGATCAGCAGCGGGGTGACGATCTCCGCGGCGATCGCGGGGGTGATCGTGTATGGCACGAGGGCTTGCATCGTGTCGTAGAAGCTCCCGTGCGGATACGGCCGCGCCCGCCAGTCCCACATGCGCCTGGTGGCGGGGGAGAACTTCATCCCCAAACTGATCTCCCGATTGAACAACTCCGCCCGGCCCTTGTCGAGTGCGTCGATGAGTGGTTTGGGGAAGAACTTCAGCCACGAGGTGCGCACCTCGACGACACCGGGGTCGGCGACCGCGGCGGCATAGCGGTGCTCGAAGGCGAGTGAGCGCGGGACCCAATAGCCGGCCTGACTGATGCCGTAGAGCGCGAGCTTGGCAGCGTCGACGCCGGGCAGCTTCAGCACGTAATCGGTGACCGGCCGCAACACCGCCTCCCAATCGGGGCGGAATCCGACGCCGCGCTCGAACAGCATCGACTGCTGGCCGGGACCGTCGTAGAGGACGACGCCGTAGCCGCGGCGCAGCGCCCCGAACGCTGCGGCGCACCACAGTGCCGAGACCGATCCGTCGCTCCCGTTGATCGTCACCAGCGTTGCACCGGTGTGCCCGGTCGTCGGCGTCAGGTACCAGCCGGGCAGGGTCGTGTCCTCATAAGGGATTTCGAGGCGCTGCGCCGTGAAATCGCCGTGGTCGATGAACTTCTCGAAGGCCGCGCGGTGCTCGGCGAAGATCGGCAGGCGCTGCTCGTCGTCGGCGAAGCCGTCGAGCCCGTCGAAGGCCTGGGCCAGGTAGTTCGACGCACGCAGGTAGGCCGACGCGGCGCTGACACGGTGGCCGGCTGCGGCGCTGGCGTCCCCGGCCTCGACGAGGCGGCGCCCCAGGGCCAGCCAGGCGTTGGACCAGTCGAGGTCGTGCTCTTCGGGGCAATTCGCGATGGTCGCGAGCACCTCACCGGCATCGGCGCCGCCGGACGCGCAGTAACCCAGCAGGAGCCGCACGGCGAAGTCGCGACCCTCGTCGACGTAGAAGCCGTTGGTGAAGGCGGTGTGGTGGGCGTGATTGCGGGGCATTCTCGTCTCCTGGCGTCGTGTGGTCTTGAGTCTGCCTCATTTCGCCGAATGCGGGCCGGGTCTCGGTGCACGCCGATGGATCTGTGCCACGATAACGGCCATGGCAGCAAGTGGCACCGTCACGTCGACGCCGTTGGATTCCAGCTCGCTGCTCTGGCGCTGGGCCGGGGACATGCGGATCGCGTTCACCGGCGGCACCGCGGGCCTACTGCAGGTGATGGACCCTGCGATCGGCTGCGCGCTGATCGAGCACTCCAACTTCTTCGCCGATCCCGTCGACCGGGTCTTCCGCTCGCTGCCGCCGATTCTGGGCACCGTCTACGACGACCCCGCGACAGGCACCGGAACTATGGTCCGGGACCTGCACCGCGACATCAAAGGCGTCCAGCCCGACGGAGTGCGCTACCACGCGTTGAACCCGACGACCTTCTGGTGGGCCCACGCCACCTTCCAAATGATGGTGGAGCAACTCGTCGACCGGTACTCGCACTACCGTCTCACCGACACCGAGCGCGAGCAGCTGTATGCCGAGGGTGTGCAGTGGTATCGCCGGTACGGGATGACTGAGAGTGTGGTCCCGCCGGATCGGGCGGCGTTCGGTCGGGAGTGGGACAGGTACTGCGACGAGGTGCTCGCCCCGAACCCGGCGTCGGATCACCTGATGAAGGTCATCGAGAGCTGGACCATCCCGGACATGAGTGCATCGCCGCACCTGCCGGTACCGCCCGCCCTGGCGCCGGGAGCACGGCGGTGGCTGCCCAAGGCGCCGGTTCGTGCTGCACTGGCCCCCGGCCTGCGGTTGAGCATCTACGGCGGATTGCCGCCACGAGTGCGCGAGCGCTTCGGGATCCGGTGGACCCGGGTCGACGAGGCGGCGTACGCCGGACTGCAGCGGGTCATTCCGTTGACGTGGCCGTTGCAGCCGGTGCCCTGGCGCTGGCACTTGGCCAGCCACGCCGGTTGGAAGCGCGCACGCGGCAGGTTACCGCGCCCCTGGTAGGGCCGCGTGTACCGCCTCGACCGCCCTGGCGAACGTCTTCACCCGGTGTCGGCCGACGTCGTAGCCGTTGCGGGCGAGCATCGAGTCTCGGAACTGCGGGTGCACCCGTGACGCCAGCGGTGTCCACCACGGTTTGTGGCTGCGCGGCAGGTCGGCCAGCAGCCTGTCCGACGCGGTGGTGAACACCGGTGCCAGCCGCAGATAGTCGGGACGGAAGGCGCGCAGGTCGGCGTCGGGATAGCGCGCACGGTGAACGTCGGCCAGCGCGCGCGGGAGGTCGGCGTCGATGTGCGCGGACACCCCGTAGAGCAGGCCCTTCATCACCGGCACGTGGGGGCGCTTGGGGTCGCGCGACTCCGCCGTCGCCCAGGCTTTCGCCCACGCTGGTTCCACGTCGCCGCCGGTCCGATAGGCGGTGAGGTTGCACTCGTAGTAGTCGTGGAAGACGGGGATGAGGGCGAGGACCCAATCGGGGTGGTCCAGTGCCATGACCCCCGACGAAGACGAGTCCGCGGCGCTGCTCGTCGACGACGAGTGGGCCGAACCGCTCGCCGCCGAGATCATCTCCTCGGTGACGTACTGGTAGACGCGGGCGAACCATTGCTTGGGGTCGTCGTCGGCGGCCAATTCGTCGGCCAGCGCCCGTTGCGCCCGCAACGATTCCTGGGCGTCGGCGAGAAGCACGTCGAACGCGGGGGAGCCGGGCGTGGCCAAGTCCGCCGGCGCGCTCGTCGTCGACGGGGAGTCGGCGGCGGCTACCCCCGTGCGGGCCAGATCGGCCATCAGGTCCAACGACTCGTCGACCTGCTTGCGGATCACCCGGCACAGCAAGTGCGTCAACGGCGCGGAGATCAGGCGCATCGACACGTGCCAGGTGACCTCGGTGCGCCCGTCCCCGGTCGGGGTGAGCGTCTGGATGCCGGAGTGGTCAAGTAGCAGCGGACCGCCGTCGTAGACGCGGTAGCGGAACTCTCGGGGCTCGTCGGCATACTCGACGACCTCACGCAGCTTCCGCTTCCCGTCGGGCAACGTCACCATGCGCAGCGCACCGGCGGTGTCCGAGCGGTCGCCGGGACCGCCGTCGACGAGATCGATGCGCGCGGTGGACCACTTGTTCATCTGCTCGGGGTCGGTGAGCAGTCGCCAGGCGGTCTCGGCAGGACAGTCGAGAACGCGGGTCAGCGTGAACCGCGCCGTCATGCGACGGTTTCCATCCGGTTCTCGTCGGCGGCGCGGTAGCGGGCCCCGACGGTCTTCGGGTCGGCCAGGTCGATTCCGAGGCGCCAGGTGACCAGGCGCAGTTCGCGTCGGGCGACGTCGCGCTCGGATCCGAGGAGGCCCATGGCGCGGGCGAGTTCCCGCGACCGCACGACTGGGCGTGCGAGGTCGACGACGTGGTGCAGGGGGGACGGCCGCAGGCCCATCGCGGAGGCGATGTCGGGGTCGACCCACCGGGTGGACACCGCGGCGAACAGGGTCCGCAGGAAGGGCCGCGAAACCGTCTGCACGGCACCGTTGAGCGGTCCGGGTAGCCCCAGGTCGGCACGGAAACCATCGTCGAGAAGAGCGCGGACCAGGGTCTTGGCGTCGTCGTGGGGCCGCAGCGCGAACTCCTGGGAGATGCGCCAGGTGCGGCCGGCGTCGTCGTAGCTGGTCGGCAGCAGCCGGTCCTCCACGCCCATCACCCAGCCGACCCACCGCCACAGGTGGGTGATCGCCTCGAGGTCGGCGCGTGAGTAGTGGATGCCGAAGTCCTTGGCGATGCGCAGCGGCAGCGCCAGGAAGCCGGCCGTGATGGTGAGCTGGGAGTACGTCTGGTTGATCGGCACGCCCCACACCGCATCGTCCCACTCGTCGGAGGCGTGCAGGTGGTGGCGCACCATCGCGTGGACCAGGCGGATGCGCAGGGTTTCGACCCAGCCGCCGGCGCCGACCTCCATGAGTCCGGGCGCGGTGGCCAGGGTGACCCAGCGGGCGGTCGCCTGCACCCGGTCGAACGTCCCCTCGGTGAGCCGTCCCGTCGCGGCGAGCGGCCGGGTGAAGCCGCGGGCCTGGTAGCCGTAGATCAGCGACTGGTAGAGCGTGCTCGACTGCAGCGACCCGAAGCGCCACCAGGCATCGGCGCCGGCGCGGGCCAGGGCTGCGTCGAACCACGGCGGCGGGGTGCTGGTCCGCTCGAGGAAGGCGGCGAAGGCGGGCGCGGTGGCCTTCAGCTCTGCGTCGATCACGGGCGGGTCGTCGAGGGCCGACACGATGTCATTCCACGAGTAGGTGCCACCGGCATCATTCAGCCCGCGCACTCCGTTCCCGGCACCGGCGAACAGCTCGTCGATAACGGCGTCGGCCAGTGGATCGCCGACGAGTAGCCCGTCGGCCATCGCGTCGACATGCTCGGGATAGCGGTCGCGAACCGCATCCCAGTTCTGGGCCCCGGTTATCGCGGCAGCCGTTGCGGCACTGACCTTTCCAGCCATAAAGACAGTGTGTCTTTTGTGTTTGTCGGCGTCAAGGAAGCGGGGTGTCGCCCACCGGCGTGTCCATCCCGGAGAAACCGGACCAGATCAGTAGGAACAGATGGTCGACGACTTCGTCGCGACTGATGGTGCGCGTCGCCGACCACCACGTGATCGTCGACGAGATGGCACCGACGAGCGCGTGCGCCCACGTCTGCGCCGGGCCCGGATCCAGGCCGCGCGACGTGAAGCCGCCGACGAGGATGCCGGTGAGCGTTCCGATGACCATGCCGTCGGCAGCCGGGGCCACGGGCAGGAGGTGTGCCGAGAGGGCGCGGGCCAATTCGGGTTCGTCCTCGAACCACGCGGCGAGTGTGTCGATCGCGGCGCGCGTCTGCTCCGCCGGATCGTCGACCCCGCCGGCAATGGTGACGACTTGCTCGACGATGAGGCGCGCATGCCGATGGGCCAATGCGTCGAGCAGGGCGTTGCGATCGGTGAAAGCCGCGTACACCGCCGATCGGGTCAGGCCGGCCTGCGCGGCCACGTCGGCCAGCGCGACGTCGGGCCCGTTCGTGCGGATCGCCGTTTCGGCGGCGTCGAGCAACTGCCGTCGTCGCTCCTGCGGGTCGACGCCGGGACCGGGCGGGCGGCCCCGCCGTCGTCGCTCACGAGCCTCCTGGATCATCGTCGCCCCAGGCTACCCGGGGCATCACCGTCGGCGGAGCGGACCTGGCGGGTCGGTCCGCGGATCCGACTGGTCAGGTCGGTCCGCGGGCGCGACTCATCGGTTCGGGCATGATGGGCGCATGGGCGACGCAGGGGCCAACGTCATCTTCATCCACTGGCACGACCTCGGTCGGCACCTGCCGTGTTACGGGGCACGGGGAGTGGTGAGCCCGGCGCTGGACCGGCTGGCCGCGCAGGGGATCCTGTTCACCGACGCCCACGCCACGGCGCCGCTGTGCTCGCCGGCACGCGGTTCCTTGTTCACCGGGCAGTACCCACACCGCAACGGCCTGATCGGCCTGGCCCACCACGGCTTCGCCTACCACCCCGGCGTGCAGACCCTGCCGTCGTTGCTCGCCGACGGCGGGTACCGGACGGTGCTGATCGGGATGCAGCACGAGAGCACCGATCCGACGACGTTGGGGTTCTACACCGTCGACGTGTCGGAGTCGCGGTGTGACTACGTCACCGATGAGGCGATCGGCTGGCTCGAGCGCGAAGGGGTGACCGACCAGCCGTTCTTCTTGACCGCCGGGTTCTTCGAGACGCACCGGCCCTATCCCGACGACGAATACGACCACGCCGATCCCACCGCGATCGGCGTTCCCGACTTCCTCCCCGACACCCCTGACGTGCGCGCGGACCTCGCCGGGCTGCACGGCTCCATCACCAAGGCCGATGCGGCGGTGGGCCGACTGCTCGACGCTGTGGCGCGCCTGGGATTGGACCGCAACACGTGGATCGTGTTCGCCACCGATCATGGCGTCGCCTTCCCGCGCGCGAAGTCCACGCTGTACGCGCCGGGCACGGGGATCGCGATGATCATCGCGCCGCCGCGCGACCGATCGTCGCTGGGCGGCCGCGTCTACGACGGGCTGTTCTCGGGTGTCGACCTGACGCCGACGCTGCTGGACCTTCTCGACCGTCCGATCCCCGTCGACGTCGACGGGGTGTCGCACGCGCCGTCGCTCACCGGTGCGGACGAGGACCCGGTCCGCATCGAGTTGTTCACCGAGAAGACCTATCACGACGCCTACGATCCGATCCGCGCCGTGCGCACCAAGGAGTTCAGCTACATCGAGAACTACGCGCCCCGCCCGGAACTGGTGCTGCCGCTCGACATCGCCGACTCGGAGTCGGCGCGCTCCCTCGATCCGCAGTCGACGATCGTCCCGCGAGCCCGCCACGAGCTCTACGACCTGCGTTTCGATCCGCGTGAGCAAAACAATCTGGCCCGCGATCCCGCCTACACCGAGACTGCGGCCGATCTCGCCGGGCGATTGGCCCGCTGGCGCGTCGAGACCGGTGACGAGTTGCCCGAGGAGGCGGTGGGGACCGCCGTCGCCGAGCGTTTCATGCGCGAGTGGATGGTCCGCTCCAAGGTCATCGACCCAGGTGAGGAGCCATTGCCGTCGCGTCGGCCGCAGGGTGCGCGACGCGAGCTCGACGGCGAGCTCACCGTCGGACTCCCACACGCCGCAGGCGCCGCCGGTACCGACGGCTGAACCGGACCGTCGGGGGCCCGCAGCAGCACCCATAGGGCTGCGCGACAGGGAACTTTCCGCTCACACTGATCGGAAATCTCGTCGCGTTGCCGGGACCCGTGGGCTCCGTATCGTTGCCGCTCATGAGTGACCCACGGCCCTATCTTGTCTGCGCGAGCCAGCGCAGCGGGAGCACGCTTCTGGTGGAGTCGTTGGCCGCCACCGGCGTCGCCGGCCGGCCCGGCGAGTTCTTCCAGTACTTCGCCACGTCCTCGCTGTCTCCGCAGCCGCGCGAGTGGTTCGCCGGGGTCGACGACGAGAAGATCGTCGGCGCCCTGGCCATCACCGACCCCGGCACCGTTGACACCCGCACCGCCGACCAGTGGCGCGCCGATGTCCTCGCCGAGGGGCTCACCCCCAGCGGGGTGTGGGGCGGCAAGCTGATGTGGAATCAGACGCCGTTGCTGATCGCGCGCACGCGCGTCGCGTCGGGCTCGTTGCGCACCGCGCTGCGCTGGCTGCTGGGCGCCGACCCGCTGTTCGTGCACGTGCACCGCGACGACCTCGTCGCGCAGGCCGTCTCCATGTGGCGGGCGGTTCAGACGCGTGTCTGGCGCGACAGCCCCGAACCGTCGGGCTTCCACAACGAGGGCGTTCCCGACGAGGAGGCGTTCTACAGTGCCGAGGGCATCGCCCACCTCGCGACGATCCTCGCCGACCAGGAACAGCGGTGGCGGGCATGGTTCGCCGAGGAGGGGATCGAGCCGTTCCGCGTCGAGTTCGGCGACCTCGTCAAGGACCCGACGGGAACAACCGCGCATGTGCTGTCCGCCCTCGGCCAGGACCCGGCGCTCGCGCCGCCGCCCCCGCTCAAACCCCAGTCCAACGCCCGCTCGAAGGAATGGGCGCAGCGCTACCGCGTCGACGCCGAACGGAACGGATACCCGCTATGACCGCGCAGACGACCTCGCCCGCCACCGACATCGACCACATCCCCGCGCTGCGGATCCTCGAATCCGAGGCCGTCCACATCATCCGCGAGGTGGTCGCCGAGTTGGAGAACCCGGTGCTGCTGTTCTCCGGCGGCAAGGATTCGATCGTCCTGCTGCACCTGGCGGAGAAGGCGTTCCGGCCCCACCCGCTGCCGTTCCCGATCCTGCACGTGGACACCGGCCACAACTTCAGCGAGGTCATCGCCTTCCGCGACAAGCGGGTCACACCGACCGCGCAGCGTCCCGACGGCGTGCGGCTGATCGTCGCATCGGTACAGGAGTCCATCGACACCGGCCGCGTCGAGGAGACGACCGACCCATCGGGGTCGCGCAACCGGTTGCAGACGCGCACCCTGCTCGACGCGCTCGAACGCTACAAATTCGACGCGGCGTTCGGCGGTGCCCGCCGCGACGAAGACCGGGCGCGGGCCAAGGAACGGGTGTTCAGCTTCCGCGACGAGTTCGGGCAATGGGATCCGCGGGCGCAGCGCGCCGAGCCGTGGTCGCTGTACAACGGCCGGATCCGTCGCGGGGAGTCGGTGCGCGTCTTCCCGCTGTCCAACTGGACGGAGTTGGACATCTGGCGCTACATCGAACTCGAGGACATCGAGCTGCCACCCATCTACTTCGCCTCCCAGCGCGACGTGTTCACCCGCGACGGGATCCTGCTGGCGGTTTCGCCGTTCACCCATCCGCGACCCGACGAGCCGGTGGCCACCGAATGGGTGCGCTATCGCACCGTCGGCGACCTCACCATCACTGGAGCTGTGCGGTCCACCGCGACGACGCTGCCCGAGGTGATCGCCGAGGTGGAAGAGGCGACGGTGTCCGAGCGAGGGGAGACCCGCGCCGACGACCGCACGTCGAGCGCCGCCATGGAGGACCGCAAACGGGAGGGCTACTTCTGATGACCGCACCCACCATCGAGGCCACCGCGGCCGGCCGCCACGACGGCGACCGCCAGTTCTTGCGCCTGGCCACCATCGGCAGTGTCGACGACGGGAAGTCGACGCTCATCGGGCGCATCCTGCACGACACCGGTTCCCTGCCGACCGACCACATCGAAGGCGTGACCGACGACGAGGGCGAGCTCGACCTGGCGGCGCTCTCGGACGGGCTGCGCAGTGAGCGGGAACAGGGCATCACGATCGACGTCGCATACCGGTTCTTCTCCACCGAGCACCGCAGTTACGTGCTGGCCGACACCCCCGGCCATGAGCGCTACACCCGCAACACCTTCACCGGTGCCTCCAACGCCCACGTCGCCGTCGTCCTCGTCGATGCCCGCTACGGCGTCCAGCGGCAGACGCGGCGTCACGCGCGGATCGCCGCGCTCGTCGGGGTGCCCCACGTCGTGGCCGCGGTCAACAAGATCGACCTGGTCGATTTCTCGCAGGAGCGATTCGCGCAGTTGCGCGCCGAGCTCGACGAGCTGGCGCTGCAGGTGGGGATCGGTGAGATCGATGCGATCCCCGTCGCCGCGAAGTCCGGTGACAACGTCGTGCACCGCTCGGCCTCGACCCCCTGGTACGACGGCCCGACGTTGCTGGAGTATCTCGAAGACGTGGAGCTGGCGGCACCGTCGCCGCAGCAGCGGGAGCTCCGGCTGCCGGTGCAGTACGCGTCGCGGCCCAGCCAGACCCATCGCCGCAACTACAGCGGTCGGATCATCGCCGGCACGATCGCCGTCGGCGACGAGGTTGCGATCCTCCCGTCGGGCAGTCGTAGCACCGTCGTGGCGCTCGACACCCTCGATGGCGGTCGAGACACCGCTGTCGCGGGCCTCTCGGTGTCGGTCGAGTTGGCCGACGAGATCGACGTGGCGCGCGGCGACGTCATCGTCAGCGCCGTCGACGATGCGCATCTGCCCGTCGTCGCCCGCGAGCTGGAGGCGACCCTGTGCTGGCTCGCCGAGAAGCCGCTGCGGGCGGGCGACCGCGTCGCGCTCAAGCACGGCACGACGACCGTCCGCGCGACCGTGCAGTCTCTGGATCGGCGGCTCGACCCCGACAGCCTGATCGAGCAGGTGGGCCCGGGTGAGCTGGTCCTCAACGACATCGGAACGGTCACCCTGCGCACGTCGTCGGTGGTGCTGGCCGACCGCTACGCGGAGAACCGTGACGGCGGGGCATTCATCCTTATCGACGAGGCCTCCAACGAGACTGTTGCCGCGGGCACGATCGGCCTGGCCCGCGAAGTCGTGCCCGGTACGGCGACGCGCAACGACATCAAGTGGCACCCGAGTTCGCTGGCGCGTGACGAGCGGTGGCGCAAGACCGGCCAGCGCGGTGCGACAGTCTGGTTGACGGGTCTGCCGGCGTCGGGGAAGTCGACCGTCGCCGTCGTGTTGGAGCGGCTGCTGGTCTCGCGCGGGCGGGTGGCGTATCTGATCGACGGGGACAACATCCGTCACGGCATCTCCGACGACCTCGGGTTCTCGCCGGGTGACCGCGCCGAGAACATCCGCCGCGTCGGGCACTTGGCGCGTTTGTTCGCCGACGCCGGCGTGATCGCCGTCGCGTCGATGGTGTCGCCGCTGCGATCGGATCGGGAAATCGCCCGCGAACTGAGCGACGCCGCCGGTCTGGAGTTCATCGAGGTCCACGTTTCGACGCCGGTCGGTGAGTGCGAACGCCGCGATCCCAAGGGTCTGTACCGACGGGCGCGGGAGGGGTCGCTGCGAGGGCTGACCGGCGTCGACGCCCCCTATGAGCGGCCGCGCGATCCGGATCTGCGGTTCGACACCACCGACGCCGACGCGGAGGAATTGGCCGGGCGGATCGTCGAGATACTGGTGGAGCGCGGCATCGTCTGAGTTCTAGACTCGCGAATGTGGATCCCTTCCTCGCTCCCGACGGCGAGCCCCGCTGCGCATGGGCCGGCGGCGCGCCGGAGATGCTGGCGTATCACGACGCCGAGTGGGGCTTTCCCGTCGGCGACGACATCCGGCTGTTCGAGAAGATCTGCCTCGAGGGTTTTCAGTCCGGGCTGAGCTGGCGCACCATCCTCAACAAGCGGGACAACTTCCGGAAGGCGTTCGCGGGCTTCGACTTCCACGAGCTCGCGCAGTTCGACGAGCACGACGTGGAGCGCCTCCTCGGCGACACCGGCATCATCCGCCACCGCCGCAAGATCGAGGCGGCGATCAACAACGCGCGCCGGGCCGTGCAGATGCAGGCCGACGAGGGATCGGTCGCCGCTTACATCTGGCGGTTCGAACCCGGGCCCGGCGAGATCGGGGTCCCGCAGTCCAAGGCCCAGTCGGCGACGTCGGTGGCGCTGTCGAAGGATCTGCGCAAGCGCGGCTGGAAGTTCGTCGGGCCGACCACCGCGTTCGCGTTCATGCAGTCGATGGGGCTGGTCAACGACCACCAGCACGAGTGCATCACCCGCCCCGCCGTCGAATCGGCCCGGCGGGTGTTCACCCGACCGAGCTGACGAGAGGGGCTGGGCGGGGGATCACCCCACCCGGAAGCGCTTGACGCGGCTCGTCGCGCCACTGAGCAGTTCGACGCGGCTCTTGGGCACGCCGAAATGATTGGCTAGCAGCTCACCGACCGCCTTGGTGGCCTTGCCCTCGGTGGCCGGTTCGCGGACGTACACGGTCAGCGCGCCGTCGTCGCCGACCGCCACCAGCGGCCCTTTGCGGCTGTTGGGTTTGACGGTCACCACCACGGTTTCGCACACCTGCGCACTGTAGGCACTTATGCGGTCGTTTGTGACCACCAGAACGTCACAAACGACCGCGTAGAGACGGGACCGGCCTACGCTGGGGCGATGAGGCACTGGCGGGTTTCGGTGGTGATTGTGGCGGCGTTGTTCGCTCTTGGCTGCTCGTCGTCGACGTCGACGACCGGCACGCGCATCGAGGTCCCGCCGGCCTACACGCCGGTCGTGGTCGCCCAGCTCGGTGCACCGACCTTCCCGTTCAAGGGATCCGACGGCAAGTTCCACATCGCCTACGACCTCGGGCTGACGAATGCCGCATCGATCCCCGCCACCATCGAATCCATCGACGTCGTCGACGCGGACAACCGCGACCGCGTTCTCGCCTCCCTCTCGGGCAAGGTATTGGTCGACCCGGCCTGCACGTACGGCGACTGCAACCGCCTGCGCCGCCTGCCGTCGTCACCGACGGACTCGACGGTCATCGGGCCGCAGGAGACGCGCGGTCTTCTCATCGGGATCGTGCTGGACAGCCTCGACGACGCCCCGAAGGCCGTGCTGCACCGGTTGCGGCTGCGCGGTGCGGCGAATCCTGGTTCGGCGGCACCCACCCCGATGACGTATCTCGCCGGTCCGGTCGACGTGTCGGCGGGCACGCCGCGCGTGATCGCACCGCCAGTCGCCGGGACGAACTGGGTGGCGATGAACGGCTGCTGCGGCATCGGCACGGCGCACGTCTCCGCACTCGCACCGTTCAGCGGGAAGCTGCAGAACACGCAGCGCTTCGCCATCGACTGGATGCGGACCAATGACGACGGCGAGTTCGTCACCGGCGACAAGACTCGAAACGAGAGCTACGCCGGATACGGCCAGGAGATCCGTGCCGTCGCCGACGGCACGATCACTTCGACGCTCGATGTCTTGGAGCCGAACAAGCCCGGCATCCTGCCGGCCTCGGATCCCGAGCTCGCGAAGAAGATCACCGTCGAGACCGTCGACGGGAACAACATCATCCAGGACCTCGGGGGTGGCGTATGGGCGGCGTACGCGCACCTGCAGAAGGGGTCGCTGTTGGTGAAACCCGGTGACAAGGTGAAGGCCGGGCAGGTCATCGCGCGCCTGGGTAACACCGGCAACTCCAACGCCCCGCACCTGCACTTCCAGCTGATGAACGGCCCGGGCCTCGTCGGCTCCGACGGGATCCCCTATGTCATCGGGCAGTTCTCCTACGCCGGGTTCGTCGCCCACCGCAAAGTGGAGGAGATGGACGACTTCGCGTCGGGCCGATTCTTCGACGACCATCTGGCGACCCCGCAGCCGCGGCGCGACGAGCTACCGCTGGACGGCGTGATCGTCGACTTCGCGAAGTAGCGGCGTATCAGCCCGCGGAACGGGTATCAACTCGACGAATGTGACTACCGACCGAGCAACTGCTGACGCCGGCGGCGGTCAGCGACCGCCGACCGGACCGGCGCTTCCCGCGCGCTGGACGGTGTTGATGAACGCCCGGTGGTTCTTATTCTTGGCGAAGTCCTTGACCGCGGCGTAGAGCGCCTCCTGGAACTGGGTGTTCATCAGTTCCCCGTGGGCCATCGACAGCAGTACCGTGTCGCGCCAGAGCGCGGCCGATGCCCCTCGCTGATAATCCGAGAGGGTCGCGGTGCTGACATCCCGGCGCACCGGAACCGAGCCCTTGACCTTCGTGAACGCGAGCATGGTTGCCGGGTCGGCGACGGTCTCCAGGAACTTCAGCGCGTTCACTCCGTTGCGCGCCTGCTTCGCAGCGACGAAGGTGTCGACGATCGCCAGGTAGTTGCCCTCGGTCCCGGGGAACGGCGCATACCCGAATTGCTGGCCGTCGACCGCGCCGGCGGCGACCAACTCGCCGTAGGCCGAGTCGTTCATCGTGAGGTAGCCGCAGTCGCCGCGGGCCAGCTTGCGCACCGCGTCGTTCCACCGCGTCTGCCCGGCGGCCGGGTCGGCCTGGGCGAGGTAGTTGCTGAAGTAGTCCAGGGCCTTGGACACGTCGGATCCGCCCCAGTCGAACCGGTCGTCGGCGATCCGCTTCCAGCCGTCGGCCCCGACGACCCCGAGCAGCGTGTTCTCGAA
The DNA here is from genome assembly GCA_964630585.1 of uncultured Gordonia sp. Taxonomy (GTDB): domain Bacteria; phylum Actinomycetota; class Actinomycetes; order Mycobacteriales; family Mycobacteriaceae; genus Gordonia. Next base: position 8,343 of record CAZVVS010000016.1, on the reverse strand, counting down.
CAGCTCGACCCGGGTGAACGCATCATCGGCGCCGAGGCACAGTGCCGTGGTGCCCGCGCCGGCGACCTTCGCCAGGTCGGCCACCAGTCGGTCCTGGGTGTACCCGGGGCCCGGAGGTGCGACGCCGGCTTTGGCCAGAACGTTGCGGTTGAACCACAGATTGTTGCCGCGGTGGGCCCCGGTCGGCATCGCCCACGGCTTGTTGTCGCGCATCAGCGACGCGCGGATCGCGTCGGGCAGTTCCGGGCCGATGCCGGTGGCGGCGAATACCGACTCGATCGAGACGATGCGCCGCGCCGCCGCCCAACTGTCCACGGCCGAGCCGGTGAGGCTCTGCCACAGGTCCGGCGGGTTGTTCGCGGCCAGACGCTCGGCCAGGGCGACTTGGGCGTTCCCGCCACCGCCGCCCACGACGGAGGCGTTGATGAGTTTGACGCCGGGGTTCTTCTGCTCGAAGGCGTCGGCGAGCACGGCGAATGCGGGGCGCTCGGACTCCGACGACCACCACGACAGCACCTCGACCTTGTCGGTCGGATCGGCGTAGTTCCCGTCGCCACCCGAACAGCCGGCGAGGAGTACCGCGCCGACGAGCACCGTCAGAGTCTTGTGAAACCTCACGCGACTGCCTCCTCGGTCGTGTGCTGGCGGTGCGGGGTGCGTAAGTCGTAGACCGCGTACGCGGCGACGACGGCGAAGCAGAACGCAGGGACGAGGAACGACACCGCGGCGCTGGTGCTGTCGAGGATCCGGCCCTGGATCATCGGGACGATCGCGCCGCCGACGATCGCCATGACCAACCCGGCCGCACCGAACTTGGTGGCCGGGCCGAGGCCCTGCAGTGCGACGCCGTAGATCGTCGGGAACATCAGCGACAGGCAGAAGGAGATGGCGACGACCGCGGCGACACCGAGGACGTTGGGGGACACGACGGCGAAGAGTGCGAGCCCGACCGCGGCGACGGCGAGGACCGCCATCACCTTCGTGGCCCGGACCCGGCCGATCAACCACGTCATCACGAAGCGGCCGACGAGGAAGATGATCAGGCTGATCTGCAGTAGGTAGGCGCCGAGCTTCAGCGACCCGTCGAGCGACTGCTGGACGTACTGGATGATGTAGGTCCACGTGCAGACCTGGCCGGCGATGTTGAAGAATTGGGCGACGACGCCGAAGACGTAGCGGCGGTTGCCCAGCAATATTTTCGGGATGCTCTGCCCCTCAAGGTCGCCCTCGGGGAACTCTTCGACCATCTTTGGCGCTCGGTTGATGGCGATGCTGACCGCGATCGCGATCAGCAGGAAGCCCAGGCCCAGGTACGGGCCCATGACGGCGCCGAGCTGACCGGCGCGGACCGTGCGGGCCTCGGCGTCGGAGAGGTTCGCCCGGTTCACCGGCTCGCTGAGCTTGGGCATGATGAACAGCGCCGCCATGAGGACGCCGATGTTGGTGCCGACGGGGTTGAAGGCCTGGGCGAAGTTGAGCCGCCGCGTCGCGGTCTCCTCCGGACCCAGTGACAGGACGTACGGGTTGGCCGACGTCTCCAGGATGGAGCAGCCCGCCGCGATGAGGAACAGCGCGACGAGGAACGCCGCGAACGTCATGATGTGGGCGGCCGGGTAGAAGGCGAACGCCCCGACCGCGGCCAACAAGAGTCCGGAGAGCAGGCCGACCTTGTAGCCGAAGCGCTCGTTGAGGAATGCGGCGGGCAGGGCGAGGAGGAAGTACGCCCCGAAATAGGCGAATTGGACGAGCGACGCCTGGAACGTGCTCATGTCGAAGATCTGTTTGAACCCGGCCACCATCGGGGTCGTGAGGTCCGCGGCGATGCCCCATGCGGTGAAACACAGGATCAGCGCGACGAAAAGGATCCATTGGCCCTTGCCGACGAGGCCGGGTTTCGTTGGCGGAGTTGTCAGAACTTCTGTGGTCTGAGTCACACCTGGAACGGTAATCCGGCCTCGTCGGCGTCGCACTGGATTCGGCGTTCACGTGGGCGCAATGGGCGCCGGCTCCTTGCTGGCCTGCGCCGACTCCGGATCGTTGGCCAGGCTCTGCGCGTACGCGACGCCCAGGACCAGCAGGAGGATGCCCGCGACGAGGAAGGCGATGACGCGCAAGAAGCCGGCGAGTGCGGCGAGGTCGAAAAGGAACAGTTTGGCGACGGCCGCAGCGATCAAGGCGAGCCCGGCGGTAAGTGCGACGGTTCGCGTCGAACCGGTCAGACGTCGGGCCCACAGCAACGCGGCGGCGGCGGTGCCGAACCAGATCAGCGTCGCGACGGTGTGCCCGGCACGGAATCCGTCGACCGAGCCGCCGGTGGTCAGCGCCGCGACCGTCACGCACAGTGCGGTCACGAGTCCCAGATCGAGCAGGCCGCCCGCGATCCACAACCGGTCGGCGTTCGCCGGGAACTCGCGGTCCCACGCCCACGTGAGCAGCGTTGTCACCAGGAGGCCGAGGACCACGGCGACGACGATGCCTGCTCGGACATCCGTGGGCAGTTCGGTTCGTACGAGGAGCTGTTCGAGACCGTGGTCGTGGACCAGGGCGAGCAATCCAGCGGCCGTGCCGACCGTGCCGACGATGAGGAGGACCCGGCGCAGGTCGCCGGCGAACAGAGCGGCGACGGTGACCACGAGCGAGGTGGCGAGTCCGGCGGGGACGAGGAACGTCGGGTCTACGGCGAAGCCGACGGCCAGCGCGGAAAGCACAGCCGCCGTCGTCACCCAGATGGCCCGGGCAGCGAGGGGGATTCCGCGGTGCCCGGCGGTGGCGAAGGCGGCGACGGCGAGAAGTGCCGCACCAATGGCGGGCGCGACGCTGGCCAAGGGCTGGTCCAGGGCCGGACCGGCACCGAGCAGCGCCACGGCCGAGCCGGCCGACGCCAGGGCGATCAGCTCTTTGACCCTGCTCGTCGGGACGAGCAGCACGGCTGACCCGAGAGCGAGCGCCACGTTGAGCACGAGCGCCGTCGCGAGGAACCATCCGGGAATCGTGACCAGCGGCGTCACGGCGATCAGCAGCGGGAGCGTGGTGGCGGCGGTGTTGACGATGAACAGCGACGTCCAGTCGCGGCCGACCTGGAGCCAGAGCGTGGCGCCCGCGTAGACGAGCAGGAAGGCGATCAGCGTCTCGTCGACGCCGTCGGCGACGATCGGCGCGAACACCAGCAGGGGCACCGACACCATGAGGCCCAGGGCCTGGCTGTTCCAGCGGTGCGCGAAGCAGAAGCCGCCTGCGGCGATTGCGGCACCGAGGAGCAGCGCCGCGACGACGGGGAGCCAGTGGTAGATCGTCGCCGCTGCCAGCACGTCGAACAGCGCCGTGGCGATGCCGGTGGCGACGAGGGCGACTGCGCCGGAGCGCTTGGCTTCGCGTCGGCCGATGTAGGCCCCGGCCCCGACCAGCGCGAAAGCGAACAGGGCACCGCCGGCGACGCGGATCTCCGGTCGCAGCAAACCGGCTTGGGCGGCGAGGATCAGTAGCATGACGACGCCGATGAGCGTGATGCCGACGCCGACGGCTGCGAGGACGCGCCCGACCAACCCGCGCTCCGCGGCGGCGGCGAGGCGCTCCGACAACGGCGTCGGCGGTGTGCTCGGACGCGGTGGAACGGGCGGGCGCACAGGCCGTCCCTGGGGCGCCGGCGCGTAGGGGTGCGGCGGGTACGCCGGCCGGGCCGGATAGGGCATCGCGCGGGGTGGAACAGTGAGCGTTGCCGCTGGGAGGGGTGGAACAGGGTGCGGGGCGGTTGGGACCGGCGGAGCCGGGTTCGCCGGTGCCGCGGATCCGGCCGGGGGTGCGGTCAACGCGGCGAATTCCGAGGAGACCGCGGCGAGCCGTTCGGACAGGCTGTGGAGCTCGGCGCCGAGGCGGGCGGCGTGTTCTGAGTCGAGGATTTCAGTCATACGTCAACCGTCCACCGCCGGACGAGCCGGTACCTCCGCAGAACTACTCAGACGCGCCCGTACGGTGGGCGTCATGGCCATGGCACCCACAACACGGCGCGGGAGTTCTGCGCTCGCCCCGTCGCTCCCACGGATCCTGGTGCTGGTGGCGGCACTCGGCGCGACGACGGTACTCACCGTCGTCCTCGGTATCACCGATCCCGACGCACCGATGTCGTATCCGAGCCGGTTCCTCATTTGGAACCTCTTCCTGGCGTGGATCCCGCTTGTCGCGGCGCTCGGCTTCGCCGTGGTGCGGAGCCGGCTCTGGATTCTGCCGCTGGGCGTCGTATGGCTGGCGTTCCTGCCGAACGCGCCGTACCTCGTGACCGATCTGGTGCATCTGCGCGAGGGGTACGAGTTGTGGCGCCACGTCCTGCAGTACGGGTTCGCCGCGTGGACCGGGTTGATCCTTGCGGTGGTGTCGATGCGGCTGGTGCACCGCCGGCTCACCGTCGAATTCGGTGCGGTGACCGGATGGCTGGCGATGGCGGCGACCGTCGCGCTGTGCGCTATCGGCGTCGTGATCGGGCGGTTCCAGCGGTGGAACTCGTGGGATCTCGTCAATCGTCCCGACGAGGTCGTCTCCGCCACCCTCGGCTGGGTGGCCAACCCGTTCTCGTCGGTGCAGTCCACCGGGGTCGGCGTCGCCGTCGCGGCGTTCCTGGCGTTCGCCTACCTCACGATGTGGGGCTACGAGGCCATCGGTGCGGCGGGGTCGCGCCCGGCCGAAGCGTCCGGCCGCGACCTGCGCCGCGTGTAGGCTTTCGAGGATCGGAATGCGGTTTTCGCGCGACGTTTAGATGGGGGCATTACGGGTGGTCGAGTCAACACACAACGACAGTTCCGACCGCGCGGAGATGCTGACCCTCATTGCCGAGGTCGGCGATGCGCTGAACCGGTCGTCCTACCCCAACCCGGAGACGGGGAAGGTGATCCGGGAGATTTGCGACGCCTACGACTATGACATCTCCGCCGAAGTCTTTCCGACCTATGTCTTGGCTCTCGACCAGAAGGAGGGCCTGACCGAGCTGGTGAACACCGGCCCGTCGTTCCGGTTTGACCAGGTCGCCGATACCGAGACTCTCGTGCACCGGCTGCGCTTGGCGGCCCTGCCGGTGGGGGAGGCCCTCACACAGCTCCGTGCCATCGTTGCCGCGAAACCGCCAGTCAATGCTGTCGCACGGATCATCGGGTACATGCTGATGGCGCTGGGCTTCGCCCTGTGCTTCCGGATGAGCCTGGGTGCGTCGATCGCCGCGGTCGTCATCGCGATCCCGATCGCTGCGATTTCGTTGTGGAGCAGTGTCAAGGGCACTCTGGCGGCGTTGATGCCGGTGCTGCTGACCTTCATCTCCGCCCTGGCCATCACGCTGTGGGCGCTGCACCAGGGGTTCCCGGATCCGGTCCGCGTCGCGGTGATCCCGGTGCTCACCCTGATCCCGGGCGCCGCCCTCACGACGGCCCTGATCGAGCTGACCGCCGGGGCGATGATCTCCGGATCGGCGCGCCTGGTCTATGCGCTGGTGGTGCTGCTCTCGATGGCCTTCGGCCTGGCCCTGGCCATCGACTTGGTCGGTATCGGTTCCCGCAACCTGCAGGACCTCACCACCAACCAGGCGCCGTCGTGGGTGCTGTGGATCGCGCCACTGATCTTCGGTTTGGGCAACATTTTGTACTTCTGTCCACCCCGGCGCGTGTGGTTCTGGCTCGTCGTGGTGGCGTTCGGCACCTTCTGGATCAACCAGGGGTTGCAGCAGGTCATGAAACCGGCGTTCGCCGGCGGGGTGGCACTGGGCATCGCACTCCTGGTCGCCTGGGCGATCAATGCGCATGTGAAGGGCAATCCCAGCGTCCTGGTGATGTTCTTGCCGACGTTTTGGCTCATGGTCCCGGGGTCGATGGGGTTCGTGGCGATCAGCGGCGCCATCACCGAGGACCGCGAGCTCAGCGATCTGGGTGGGAGCGCGGCGCTGTCACTGTTGAGCATGGCGATCTGCATGATGGTCGCCAGCGTCCTCGCCCCGATGGTCACCCGCCGGTACAAGGCCCCGTCAGCGGGCTGAAGTGGTACCGGTGACGGCAATCGAAACCGCATAAGTGATCCTGCCGAGACGGCGAGTATGACAACGGCCGATGTTACGATCGCGCTATCAGTGCATCCTTGCGTCTTTCGGCAGGAGTAACAGATGCGACATTCGAATTCGACCCCGATTGCGGCCGCCGACCCTGGCCCGGTGGAGTTGCGCGCCCGAAATGTCGAGTTCGAATGGTCGGGCACTCCGCTGCACTGGCTGCCGGGCCACCCCTACGCCTCCCATGTCGTGACGGCGCTCAACCTGCTTCTCCCCGAGGGGGAGCGCTGGTTTGTGCGCACCTTCAACGAGGCGCTCCCGCTGGTCGCCGACGAGCGGCTGGCCGCCACGATGCGGGGTTTCATCGGGCAGGAAGCAGTGCACGCCGAGTCCCACGACAAAGTGCTGTGGACCTTCATCGACGCCCACGGCATCGACCCGCGGCCCTACCAACTCCAGATGGATTGGGTGTTCCGCAGGATCCTCGGCCCGAGCCGATCCGGTTCCGCGCGAGCACAGCGCAAACACCTCGTCGAACGACTGTGGTTGATCGCCGCCATCGAGCACTACACGGCTGAACTCGGCGACTTCGCCCTCAACTGTGCGTGGGCGTCATCGGGTGGCGATCCGGAAATGGTCGACCTGTTCTGCTGGCACGCCGCAGAGGAAGTCGAGCACCGTGCGGTGGCCTACGACGTCGCCAACTACTTCGGCAACAGCTATCTGACGCGTGCCCGAACGATGGTCCTCGTGCTCTCGGCGATGATCTGGCTGCTGTTCCGCGGCGCCAAGGACATCACACGGCAGGACCCGGCCATCAAGCGCCTCGGCTTCATCGGCCGCCGCCGCGAATACAACCGCGCCGTCCACGCGAACCTCCTGCCGTCGATGGTCGGGCTGGCGTGGTCGACCCTCAAATACTTCCGACCGGGCTTTCATCCCGACGAAGTCGGAAGCACTGCGCAGGCCGTCGCCTACCTGGCGTCGTCGCCCGCGGCGCGACGGGCCGGATGACCGGCATCGAGCCGACCGGCCTGCGCGTCACACCGCCGAGTCTGCGCGGGCGGTTCCGGCGTGATCCGCTGCTCTGGATCGCCACGGGCGTCGCTAGGGCGTGGTGGCCGGGGTGGGGCGCGCTGTCCCGCCTGCACAAGACACACGCCCAGGACGGCATCCTCTCCGTGCGCATCGTCGCCCGTGAACGCGTCGCGTACGACGAGAACGTCGTCGCGCTGACCTTCGCGTCGGCGAGCGGCGACCCGCTTCCCCGCTGGTACGCGGGGTCCCACCTCGACGTCCTCCTGCCGTCCGGGCGGGTCCGCCAATACTCGTTGTGTGGTGATCCCGCCGACCAGTCGGTCTACCGCATCGCGGTGCGCCGCATCCCCGGTGGAGGCGGCGGATCGATTGAGATCCACGACGATCTCAAGGTCGGCGACGTGCTCTCGATCCGGGGTCCGCGCAACGCCTTCCCCCTGGTGCTGCCCGGCGTCGCCGACGGCCGCGACTCGTCGGCCAAGCATTTGCGGTTCGTGGCGGGGGGTATCGGAATCACCCCGATCCTGCCGATGCTGTCGCACGCCGAACGACTCGGTTACGACTGGTCGGCCATCTACACCGGGCGCAGTCGCGCTTCACTGCCGTTCTTGCGCGAATTGGAGCGCTACGGCGACCGGATCACCGTGCGCACCGACGACGAGGACGGCCTCCCCGACGCCGATGGCCTGGTCGGGCCGCTGGACGGCGAGCGGCCGATCGCGCTCTACTGCTGCGGGCCGATCCCGATGATCGACCTTTTGCGCACGCATCTCGACGGTCGTCGCGATCTCGAACTGCACTATGAACGCTTCTCGCCCCCGCCGGTGGTCGGCGGATCGGAGTTCACCGTCAGTCTGGCGCGCAGCGACGTGTCGACGACGGTCGGTGCCGACGAGAGCCTTCTGGCCGCTATCCGTCGCGTGTATCCCGGTGTCCCCTACTCATGCCAGCAGGGCTTCTGCGGCACCTGCCGGCTGAGGGTCGTCGACGGTGAGCCCGAGCACCGCGACACTCTGCTCTCCGATGCCGAACGGGCCGAGGGCGACGTTCTGACCTGTGTGTCCCGGTGTGCTGGAACCCATCTGACGCTCGATCTGTAGCGCGACGACGGAAATCGGGCTCGGCCCGAGGAACATGTCCATCGTCGCGTCGACGGCCTTGCTCGTCGCGAGCCCGCCCGCCGTGCCGACCGCGAACGGTCCGCCTCCGGTGGCGTCCCACGTTTTGACCAGAGTCTTGAGACTGGGAACGAACCGGCCAGCATCGCTGCTCATGAAGCGATCGCT